>JAOUCS010000130.1 GCA_029859645.1 Lysobacterales bacterium
TGCCGAGGCCCGGCGGCTGACGAAGGAGCATGGATCCCTGATGCTGGTCGATTCCATCCAGGCCGGCCTGCGCGCCCAGGGCGTGCTGTCAATTGTTGATTACCCGGGCTTCCAGGACCAGGAAGCGCCGGACATGGAGACTTATTCCAAGGCGCTCAACGCCGGGCAGTACCCTCTTTCGGTCCTCGCCATGAACAAGCGTGCAGCTGACCTGTACCGCAAGGGTGTTTATGGCAACACGATGACTTCCAACCCACGGGCCCTGGATGTCGCGTGCGCCGTGCTGGAAGGGATCACACCGGAATTACGCCAGAACATCCGCGATCGCGGCGCTGAGCTGCTCGCAGGCCTGGCTGACTTGCAGCAGGAACTGGGCGGCCGGATTACCGGCGTCCAGGGAACCGGTCTGCTGTTCAGTGCTGAACTCGACGGCAGCCGCTTCAAAGCCTACGGCAAGGACTCCATCGAGGAATTCATGCGCTTCCACGGCCTGAACGTGATCCATGGCGGAGAGAATTCGTTGCGCTTCACGCCCAATTTCGGGATAACGCGTGAAGAAGTCCAGTTGATCATCGACCTGACGCGCCATGCCATTCTGAACGGGCCGATGAAAGCCGTATCCAAAAACGCCGAGGCGGCCTGAATTCCGCTGCGCAAAGCACAGGAACATCTTATGGCCCACCTGGAACCGCTGCCCGCCGAGACCACGCCTGAACTGCAGGACGATTTTGCCATTTTCGAGCGAATCCTCGGGTTTGTGCCCAACAGCCTGCTGACCATGCAGAGAATGCCCGGCATGGTGAAGGGGTTTGGTGAACTGACCAAGGCCGTGATGGACCCGAACGGTTCAGTCGACCTGGGCTTCATGCGCCTGATTGCGCACTTCTCCAGCCGTGCCGCGGGTTGTCAGTATTGCGAGGCCCACTCCCTGGTCGCGGCGAAAATTCATGGCATCCGCCAGGAAAAATTGGATGCGATCTGGGAGTACCGTGACAGCCCGCTCTACTCAGAAGCCGAACGAGTCGCACTGGATTATGCCCTGGCCGCCGGCTCCGTACCCAACGCCGTTGACGCCGAACTGGTCTCGCAGATGAAACAGCACTGGAGCGAACAGCAGATTGTTCAAATACTGGGTGCAGTCTGCCTGTACGGTTTCCTCAACCGCTGGAACGACTCCATGGCTACCGACCTGGAAGAATCGCCGACAGCAATGGGTGACCGGGTCCTGGCCCGCGGCGGCTGGACCGGCGGCAAGCATCGGTAGAGTCTCGCTTCCCTGCTCCCGCCTTCAGCGCAAGGCGGCTTCGCTCGACTGCATGGTTGGGTAAACCTCTGGCTTGTGCCAACCGGTTTACAGTTTTGAGTCTCGCTTCCCTGCTCCCGCCCTCAGCGCAAGGCGGCTTCGCTCGACTGCATGGTTGGGTAAACCTCTGGCTTGCGCCAACCGGTTTACAGTTTTGAGTCTCGCTTCCCTGCTCCCGTGACCCTGCCCTAATGCCGGGCGGAGCTGGCTGCCCTGAATACAGGACCTTCGGCTGTCGGGAACAGCCGAAGAGCGAACAGGGACGTCTCGAGCGTGTCCGGTATTCAGGGCAGCCAGCTCCGACCCCACCCAACTAGACAGGGATGAAAACCCGCATCAACTGGAGGGAGAACCAGCAAGTAACCAGGATAGCTCCAAAGCCTACCGAGTTGCCCAGCACACTGAGGCCGAACTTGAGTTGCTTGCGGCGTACGACGAGTGGTTTCGCAGGTTCGGCTACGGCAGGTGGCGAGTGATGAGTAGCCTGCGAAGTCGTTTCAGGCGCCTGTAACAACAGTAAGCTTTGGAACATGGCTGGTTCTCCTTCCAGTGACGGTTACAGGAGAACACAGGGCTTTCTCAATTCATGAGAAGAGCCAAACGCGCGACGCTAACCGGCTCACACTTTACAGGTACTGTTTTGAAGTTTTTGTGGCTTCTGCCGCGACCGCTTCGCGCAGGAAATCGGGAGCCAGGACTTCCACGTCTGCGCCGTAACGCAACACGTCCATGATCAGTTCGCGGGCGTTGCTGAACGGCAGTTTGAGAACCCATGCGCCGTCTTTGTCGAAGGCGCCCTGTTGATCCGGATGCCAGTTCTCTTCGGCAATCCAGCGCGCCGTTTCCGGCGAGAATCGCAGCTCTGCCAGGTGCTCCGCCGGGCCTGAAAAAATACCGTAGGACTGGTCGAAGTGGGCAGAAAGCACCGCAGGGCCGACATCCTTTGCTTCTTCATCGACCCGTTTTTGTTGACGTATCCGCTCGAGCGCAAAACTGCGCAGCCCCCCGGCCTGGTGGCACCAGGCATCCAGGTACCAGGAGTTGCGGTACTGCGTCAGCCGCTGGGGTGATATGACCCGTTCGCTTTCCTCGTCCTTGCGCCGGCCATGGTAAACAATGTTCAGGCGCTGACGCTGCACCAGGGCACCCAACACGTCCTGGAACATGCGGGCAGGAACCGCCCTGCCCGCGACGTGCTGGATATGAATCCGCGACTCGCCGCTTTCCGGTTCGACACCTTTTTTCTGCAGCAGCGAGGTGATCCGGCCCTGTAGCGATTCGAGCTCGCCATCCAGCAATCCGGGCTGCACATTTGACAGCACCTGGCGGGCGGTCAGCAACGCCTGCAGCTCACCCGGGCTGATCCAGATACCCGGCAGGTCAAACGGTTGCTCGTAGCTGCGGTCGTAGTAGAAACCCCGGGTGTCGGGGTCCTGCTCGATAGGTGCGCCCAGAAAGTCCCTGAGTTCGCCCACCAGCCGGTACAGCGTGGCCTGGGAACACTCGAGGCGTTCCATCAAATCCTGCCTGGAAATCGGCGTACGCCGCTGGTTCAGGATGTTGTGCAGGTGATAAAGACGCTCAACTTTGGACATCGTTTGGTTACTATACCGCCGCAGCGCGGGCCATGACGTATTCCAGTGCACGGCTTATTCGGGCCAGGCTGCGTTCACGGCCAACCAGCCACAAGGTTTTATCAATGGAGGGAGATATGGCCGTCCCGGTCAGCGCAACACGCAGCGGCTGGGCAATCTTGCCCATGCCCACTTCGAGTTCCTCTGCCGTGATGCGGACCACCTGGTCCAGCCGTTCGGGCTCCCAGATTTCCAGGTCCGCCAGGCGGTTGCCGATGGCGCGCAGCGGTTGCTCGGCGACCGGGCGCAGGTGCTTCTTTGCGGCCCCTGCATCGAAATCACCGATATCCTCGTAAAACACGCGGCTCTGGTCAGTCATCTCCCGCAGGGTCTTCACCCGGTCAGCCTGCACACTGACCAAATCAGCCAGCGATGGACCCTTTTCAGGGTTGATGCCAGCCTTTTCGAAGTACCAGACCAGGTGTTCTGCCACTTCCGCGGGCGGCAATGTTTTCATGTAATGCTGGTTCAGCCAGTCCAGCTTGTCGGTGCTGAAGGCCGAAGCCTTGCGATTGACCTGCCTGATATCGAACAGTTCGATCATTTCCTGCAGGCTGAATACTTCCTGGTCGCCATGGGACCAGCCCAGCCGCACCAGGTAGTTCAACAGCGCCTGCGGCAGGTAACCATCTTCGCGGTACTGCAATACCCCGACCGCCCCGTGACGTTTGCTGAGACGTGCGCCATCGTCACCCAGGATCATCGGTACATGGGCGAAATCAGGAAGTTCAGCCCCGAGTGCTTGATAGATATTGATCTGGCGTGGCGTGTTGTTGATATGGTCGTCACCGCGGATGACCAGCGACACCTTCATGTCCATGTCATCCACCACCACTGTGAAATTGTAGGTGGGTGAGCCGTCGGGCCGGGCAATCACCAGGTCATCCAGTTCCGTGTTGGAAATACTGATCCGGCCGCGCACCAGGTCATCAAACACCACGTCGCCCTGGTGGGGATTGCGGAAACGGACCACCGGCTTCACTCCCGCGACCGCCTCAGCGCCATCGCGACAGTGACCGTCGTAACGCGGCTTCAAGCCGGCCTTCATCTGCTCCTCGCGAATGCCCTCGATGCGCTCCTTGCTGCAATAGCAGTGATAGGCCCTGCCGTCATCCAGCAGCTGCTGTACGACGTCAGCATAGCGATCGAAACGCTGAGTCTGATAGAACGGACCCTCATCGTAATCCAGGCCCAGCCATTCCATGCCGTCCAGGATGGCTTGTACGGACTCAGGCGTGGAGCGTTCCAGGTCGGTGTCTTCGATGCGAAGAATAAAGACGCCATTTCGGGCGCGCGCTTCCAGGTAGCAAAAAAGCGCTGTTCGGGCGCCGCCCACGTGCAGGTAGCCCGTCGGGCTGGGTGCAAATCGAGTTCTCACAATCAGGTATCCAAAAAAAAGCCGCCTCGGCAAGAGGCGGCATTTTATCAGACCGGGCCGTGCTTAGACGACCCTTCTGAGGGAGACCCTGAAAATCAGGTACAACTATTCTCCTTGATGACGATGGTCACCGTAATGCTGCCGCCTGTCGGCAACCGGAATCTCGTCCAGTCTCTGCCACCTTCGTTATAAGGTTCCCGATTCTGGAGCTCCTCGGAACATACAAGCAGAACCTTGTTGGCCTTGACATAGTTGGTGACCTTAATATAGGGATTATTTGCCGTCGCTTCGATGACGCATTCAAACCCGGTATTGGTGCGGTCGCACTGCGCATCCTGGCCATATATTTCAACATCGGCAGCTTTCATACCAACGACCGAGGATGTAATCGTGCCAGTAACCGTATCGCCGGACAATGGAGGCGGCGAGCTGTAATCCACCGCCAGTGCATACATGTAGTACGTTTCCTCGTCCGAGGTATACCAGGGATCGATCGGGTCCGTGCCGGTCAGGCCGAGGTTGCCCGAATGAACGGCTGAACTGATGGTCGAATCTCTGAAACCCGATGTCAGCTTTGCATTGCCCCTGGAATGTGAATTGTCATTCGCAATGGCCTCATTGGTCACGTCAACGGGGTTATTGTTTGGCGACTCGTTCCAGCGTGACAGCCAGGTCAGCTGCACATCGTAAAATGGAATGATTTCCAATGCCGAGGTGACGCCCGGAAGTTCTTCGCAATCGGGCCCGTCTCCGCCAGGTTCCAGGCAGTTGATGCGATCACGCAGCGTTTTGCTCAGGTAATCAATATAGACACCCCGGGCGCGCAGCTGCTGCTCGGTGTCTCCCAAAGCCGTTGGAAACGTTGTTGGATCATCAGGCGTACTGGCTGGGAAAATTAGCGCCGGGCTCATATCTGAAGGCTTTGGCATCAATGTTGAGCCCAGTGGATAGGTGGCCGAGACCCCAATCGCAGTTTCAAACGCCTGAACCGCATCAGTCACGTAATCGGAGTACACATCGACTTCAGCTTCCTCGTCCAGGTAATCGGCGGGGAATGAATTCAAGCCTTCCTGGCGCAAATCCTGGGCGATTCTCCAGAATCCGTCCTTACGGATCATGCGGCAGGCCTCGACATAAGTATCGCCATCGCTATCCACCGCCACCAGGTTGCCGTTACTGTCACGACTATAGTGCTTGTGGTCGCCGAGCAAAGCCCCTTCACCATAGTAGTCCGAAGGCGGGCGGAAAGGATTATAGCGGGAAAAACCCGGATCTGTGCCGCGGTCGTTTTCACCCGTTCCGCCATCGTGATGGTCTCTGCAACACAAATTACAAAATTCACTTTGCTGGTTGTTGGCGCTCTCGCCAAAGGGCTTGGAAACGAATTCCGCCTCGGTGTATTCGTAACCTTCCCAGACGGTCGGCCTGAAGCCACCCTGGGTGGAGTCGTCGGGCAGACGGAGCGTGCATTCGCAACTCACCGCCCGAAATTCCTCACGGCGGAGAAAAGTAGAGCCGGAATCATCCTGAGAATAAGTCACTACGTCAAAAGTGGTTTCCACCAATTCATCTGTCCTGACAACATCCGGCAAGGGCGTGGTCGATTCCTTGAACTTGTTCGCACCCAATTCGATAGAAATGATGTCAGGGTTCGCACCCGGGTTGTAATCAACGGGCGGTGCAAAGGACATGTCACCGGCAGACCCGAGGGCCACTTTTCCGGCGGCTATTGACGGAATGGACGAAATGACGTCGGTCAGACTGATAGAACCACTGCCCAGTTGCCCCGAAGTCTGGGTATTCTCATCGATCTGGAATTCCCGGCCGCCGTCCGCAGGGCTCCAGGTCACGGTCATGTCGATTCGCTTGAAATCGGATTTTCCGGCGCCCGCTGGGGCCGTCACATCAAAATCATCCAGCGTCGAATCGTAATAATAGTCGGTCACTTCCGTAACCACCGTGTAGACATTACCTGAACGCGTGATGGTCTCGGTGTTGTCAACGATATCATTGTAAGCGAGGTTGGTCCCGTCTGAAGTGACCTGTACGAAATTTCTCGAACTTTCAATAATTTCTTCAGCGATATTGGTGGCCACCGTGCGGGCATTCGAATCGCCGCTGTTTCGCGCCAGATTACCCTGTAACTTGGCCAGGGCCATCATGCCCAGGGCAAACACCAGGATGCCGACCAGCACTTCTATCAGCGTGAATCCGCGGCTTGCACGATTGTTTGAATTCCGTTTCATGATGATGTTTCCTTATTCCCAATCGAGGTGGAAATCTGACCAGCCACCGATCACTGATCCCAATCCGCCATCGGCCCCGGCTTTGCGGGTCGTGTTTTCATTCCAGACCACCTGGAAGGTGCCCTGGTAGCTGTCCAGTGTTCCATCGACGATGACCGAGCCGTAAACGGTGTTGGTGCCGTTTGAATTCAGCTTGGCGCCACTATCCTCGACATCGGTGATGAACAGGGTGCCGTAAATCTTGGCGCCGCCGTTCATGCGCGTCGTAGATGCCGCCGAAATCAGCATGACAGGGGCGCCTGGCGAACCGACCTGCGTATTTGAATTGATACGGCATTCCGTGCCGGATACCCAGTAAATGCCAAATGAGTTGGGGCCCAGCGAATCACAATTGCTGATGATCTGCGAGTAGCCTTTGACAATCTCGTAACTGGTTGCCGGAACCCCGAAGTAAAACTGGAACAGGTCGCATGGAAACTGGCTGTCCTGGACCAGGTCGATACCGAGGGTGTCGTCCGTGCCATGGGTGTAACTGATTGACTCAGATTTAATGCAACTGCAAGTACCCGGACAGGCGTAGTCATCCGGCATCGCATCCGTGCCATACCACTCGTGCATCTCGCAGGTCGCCCAGGATCCACTACTGGGATCGATCACCGAACCGTCAGCTTTGCACGACCCATTTGCATTCATCCAGACCGAGATAGGCACCCCTACCCCCCCCGAATTGGGATTAGGCACGACTTCGGCTGAGCCGGAAGGCGGGAAGCTGCTCTTGGTCGTCAAAGGGACAGCAGGGGTATTACCGCCGCCTGCCGCACCGAAATTGGAGACCTGTTCACTGATCATGGCCTCGGCGATACAGGGTTCATCACCCGAACAGTCTGCTCCGCCACGGGCCAGCAGCGTGACCATGAAGTACGTCCCATCCGCTATGCCGACAGCCGATCCGGCATCGGTACTGCAGCCCTGCACCGGTACGGCAGTGCTGTCGTCTTCGATCACATCCAGCACACACAAAAGAGCCTCTACCGAAACCTCTTCCGTGGTACCCGGCAAAATTGAATCGGTATCGACCGGGAGTTCGGTGGAGCCGTTAAAAGAGTAGTAGTACGTATTAGGCCTGGCGCTCACGTTCGACTCGCCATAGCAGGGATGGTTACCGCTGCCATTGACCAGGTCGAGCCCGCTCGCTTCCGAGCACTTTAGCCAGCGTTTTTCAGACGTCTCCGCCCGCCAGCCATCGGTGCCGTTGGGCAGCAGGTTTTCAACCTCCGAAGCGACAAGCACACTGTGTTTCCTCAAGTATTCCTTGGCGTGATGGATACCGGATTCGGCAGCATGAAAGGCCAGTTTCTGGCGCATTTCATTCGAGGAAACGCGTTGTTCAAATACGCCGACGCGGATGGCAAAGAACATCATCAATGTCAGCAGCACCAGGATCAAAACCCCGGTAAACGTAGTAATGACCCCTGCCTGGTAGCATTTGTTGCCCACGGGGTGACTGTTAGCGTCTTTCATTATATTTGCCCTTCCTTGTGCAAATAGAGGGTTAGCGGAGAGTTGCCTTAAAGCAGCAAATCATTGCGTATCGCGATGATGTCTTCCATCTGGCGACTGATCGAATTGTCCATCACCAGGCGGCCCTGGATGTCCATGCGGACCTTGCGGACCCGCTGGGAAACCGTGTTGCCGGCGCCATCATCCAGGATGACCTGTGAGTAAGACAGGTCGTCATCCACGCTGAAATCGAAAATATCCATGTTGTCAGGATTGGTGATCTGCACCCAGCCTGCGCTGCCGGCCGCATCGGTGCAGTCCGGAGCGGAGTCGCCCGTCCACATTTCGATGACACCCACACCGCCGGATGTCACCCGCCGGAATCCACCGGCATTGTCTTCCGTCGAGTCGCCATCGTGATCACGGTCCATCAGGAAAGTGAAACAGTCGTTGACGTCGTCGGAGTCAAGGTCTACCAGGCTGATATCCGTCGCTGCCGTGATCGCACCATCCGAAGCGCAATCATCGTTGGCGTAGCAGAACATGGAATTGGCATTGTAGCTACTGCGCCTGACATCGCGGGTCATCATCTGCAGTGCAATGCGCATGTCATCTGTCAGCTTGGTCATCTTGATGATCCGGGTGGTGGTGCCCAAAGAATTGGCCATCAGGGCAATCATCGAGGCCGTGACGACCAGGCTGATGCTCATCGCAACCAGTACTTCCATCAGGCTGGCACCGGATTGTCTTTTGCTGAATGAACGAAGTTTCATGATTACAACTCCTGCTCTTCGGCTTCTTCAACAACTACCGGGCATGTATCGTACCCGGGAACGCCATGCTCACTGTCATCACTACACAGCATGACCCGGCCAGTGGAATTAACCACCAGGTTCAGCCGAAAATCTTCGCTGGGTGAACGCAGTTCTACCGTCAGGGAGTCATCGAGGTCCATGAACAACCCGCGGATCGGGTCGAAGGCGTAAGAGCCGTCGCCATTCATGGCATGCATCAGCTCCAGGTCGCCCGCGTGGCCGTTATTGAGGATGAAAGGCTGGGCGGCGATCTTGCAGTAGTCGGCGGCAGCTTCGTTGGATTGCGTGCAGTCGCATGCCGTCGTGCCGCTGACGGCGCCCATGCACCAATCGTCATCATCCGAGCGTGAATAAGAAACCGTCACTACCTGGTTGGTCTTCATCGCCACGCCCTGGGCCGTGTTGATAAACGATGCCAGTTGTTCGGCGCCGTTGGTAACCTGCCGCTTCTCGACCATATCACGGTAAGACGGAATGGCCAGAGCCATGCCGATCCCCAGCAACACGATAGTCATCAAGACTTCTACCAGGGTGAACCCCTGGTTGCGGAAATTACCCGGGCCGGTGCCCGTTGAGCGAATGCTCAGAATCCTTCTGATCATAGCTTCCATCCTTAGAATTGTTCCGTCTCATCCTGAGACAGTATTTATTCTGACAGAAATTGTCACAATTTGCCGGAAATGGGCTACCTTTCGGGAGGGGTATTTGACCGTTTGTCGGTTGGTATTAAAAAACCGCCCCGGTTGGGGCGGTGTAATTCGTAAAGATC
>JAOUCS010000226.1 GCA_029859645.1 Lysobacterales bacterium
CGGCGGGCGCTGGGAGCGGACCGAGCACCGCAGTGATACCCATCATGAATTTACCTTCCGGCATGCAGGCGGCGCCTCGCTGGCCTGGAAAATCCCGCTCAGGGGCTACCGGCTTGAACTGGAACAGCGGGGTTTAGCCGGTATCAGCATCCGCTCCGGAGAATCGTTCAGACCCAGGCCTGCCGCGGGCTTTGGCAACTGGCTTGAGCAGAGCCGCTACGTGATCATTCACGAGGGTAGCGCGCACCAGGTCGGGCTGGATGAAACCGAAGTTGAAGAACAGACGGCCGATCAGTGGATCGGTTATCGCAATCGTTACTGGACACTGATGGCCGGAGCCCCTCAAGCGGTCAAGGCCCGTCTGACGGCGGCGGAAGGGAACACCGATGCAAGACTCGACCTGGACAGCAGCCCGGACTGGTCTTTTTACCTGGGGCCCGTCGAGCCACGGGTGCTGGCTGCAACCGACCCCGCGTTGAGCGAATTGCTGTATGCAGGCCTGTGGTTCTGGTTGCGCTGGATCTGTTTTGCGCTGTTCCACCTGCTGGCTGGTATCCAGTCCGTGATTCCGTCCTGGGGGCTGGCAGTGATGGTGCTCTCCCTGTCAGTCAATATCCTGATGACGCCGCTGAGCCGGATCGCTGAGCGCTTCCAGCAGGACGTCAATGAAACCGAGGCCAGGCTGGCGCCGGAACTGTCCCGTATCAAGAAAAATTTCAAAGGCGAGGAGCAGTCCGCGAAGATCCTGGCGCTTTACAAGACCGAGCGGGTGCACCCGCTTTACAGCCTGAAAAGCCTGATGGGTGTCGCGGTGGTAATCCCGGTCTTTATCGGCGCATTCGACATGCTGGCTGAGAATATTCACCTGCTCGATACCGGGTTTCTCTGGATTTCCGACCTGTCGCGCCCGGATGACCTGTTTCGCCTGCCGTTTACGCTGCCGTTTTTCGGCAATGAACTGAACCTGCTGCCGTTCCTGATGACCGGCTTGTCGGTGATTGCATCCGCCCTGCACAATCCACTGGCGCTGAACGCTGAACTCAGGGCCAAGCAGGTCAGGAACATGCTGCTGTTGGCAGTAGCTTTTTTCGTATTGTTTTACACGTTTCCGGCCGGCATGGTGCTGTACTGGACCACCAACAACCTGATTTCTGTCATCAAAAGCCTGTGGGCCCGGCGCTAGAATCGGCCCCGTCCAACCAAAGAGTGAGAGCCATGAATTCTGAAAGAATCCTCAGCGAAGAACAGGTTGAGCAATTTCACCGCGATGGTTTCCTGCTCGTGCGTGGCATGTACTCGCCGGAAGAAACTGCTGCGATCAGCGACTGGACCAACGAAGTGGCTTCCTATCCCGAAGTGCCCGGCAAGTACATGATGTACTTCGAGGAAAGCCAGGCCGACCAGTCCCGCATTCTTTGCCGAATCGAAAACTTTGTTCCTTACCACGAAGGCTTTTCAAAACTCATCACCGCACGCCGCATGCAGCAGGCGGTCAGCGAACTGTTCGGCGAAGATGCGGTGCTGTTCAAGGACAAGATCAACTTCAAGATGCCCGGTGGCGATGGCTTCAGGGAGCACCAGGATGTGCAGGCCGGCTGGGACGATTTTGCGGAGATTCACATCACCGCGATGATCGCAATCGACGAGACCAACGAGGCTAATGGCAGCCTGGAAATGATCGCGGGCATGCATAAACAGGGTGTACTGGGTTCCATGTGGGCGCCGCTGACCGACCAGGATACCCGGCATGTCCAATACGAAGCTGTGCACTGCAAACCCGGTGATGCCGTGTTTTTCGATTCTTATGCACCGCACCGATCACAGCCCAACCGCACGGACCAGGCGAGAAGGGTGCTTTACATCACCTACAACAAGCGGTCTGAAGGCGATTCCCGTGAACAGTACTATACTGAGAAAAGGAACAACTACCCGCCGGACATCGAAAGAGATCCGGACAAGGATTACAGCTTCAAAGTTTAAGGAGACCGCCTGTGGACAACATCAAGGTGCCCGTTTCACCGGGTGAAGTGCTCGACAAGATCACCATCCTGGAGATCAAGTCCGAACGCATGAGCGATCCGGAAAAAGTAGCCAATGTCCGGGTGGAACTGGCGTTGTTGCAGGAAACCTGGAATGAAAATATCCGCGATACCCGTGAAATCCAGTCGCTGCACGCACAGTTGAAAGACATCAACGAAGCGCTCTGGGAAATCGAGGACGACATCCGCGACAAGGAGCGCGCCGGGGAATTCGACGACCGTTTCATCGAACTGGCCCGTGCTGTATACGTCACCAATGACAAGCGTTCCCGCATCAAGAAGGAATTGAACCTGCACCTGGGTTCGGAGATTATCGAAGAAAAGTCCTACCGGGACTACAACTAAGTCATAGAAATTGAGGCAATCGTCATTGCTGTAGGGCGGCGGGGGTATGGGGCAGGTTATTTCAGGACACGCTCGAGACATCCCTGTTCGCTTTTCGGCTGTTCCCGACAGCCGAAAGTCCTGAAATAATCTGCCCCATACCCCCGCCTGGTTATGGCAGGGTGTTGGTGCCACAAATTCTCCGCCCGATTTCCGCCCTGCCTCGCCTGCCCGGTCACAGGGGCAGCGCTCGATGCTATGCCTTCTGCCGCGGGGAGAAGGGGGGTGCGGGGTAGATGTTTCTGGACCATCGGCTGTCGGGAACAGCCGATGAGCGCACAGGACGTCTCGAGCGTGTCCAGAAACATCTACCCCGCACCCCCTTCGGTTCGAACTAAAAAATTTGCTTG
>JAOUCS010000131.1 GCA_029859645.1 Lysobacterales bacterium
GCCGCGGTGCGTATCCCGGTACACCTCGGGTATGGGCAGCGACACCTTGCCCGGGCTGAGCAGGTCACCGTTGTCATCGCGCAACGCCGGCTGACCGGGTTCATCCGAGTTGACGATCAGTAATACATCATCATTGCGAACATGGATCACGTTCTGAAAGGAGGGCAGGGAACGAACCTGCGTAACCGAGTCATCGCCACGCCGGCGCAGCAAGGTGCCGTTTTCAACATAGGATGTTTTGTTGCACTCGGCCCAGCAGCCGTCCTTGGTGACTTCCCTGATCCGCCAGCGGCGCTGGGAATCGCGGGCGTCGCGCAACAGCACCAGGTCGCCGATGCAACAGCGGGACAACCAGTCATGATCGACGATCAGGCAGGCATCAGCCGTGTCGGTTTCGCGGCAGCTTTGCTGATCAGCAGTCAACCAGATTCGCGCATGGCGCAGGACGTGCCCCTGCGCGTTGCGAACCGGTTTGATCCTGGCTACTGCCGGCAGCAGTTCCATCTCACCGGTGCGCATTTTCGGCCCACCCAGATCCATCAGGATGCGGCAGGATTGACCGGTGGCCCGCTCGGCATCACGTAAATGTCCGATCATGCCGGTCCAGGTCTCCGGATCATCGTGGGCACAGTTGATCCGCATGCAGTTCATGCCGTTGGTAAGTAAGCGGTGAACCAACAGGTAATCGGTGGCGGCCTCGGCCGGCATCGTCACCATGATGTGGGTGCGACGGTCCTGCGGGTAATCACCGAATAACCGGTGCGTGTTATTCGCCAGGCGCTCGCTGCCGGCGTCAAAAGCCTCTTGTGGCGTTGCAGTCAGGCCGTGAGTGGGGCGTTGCCCCCCCAGCAGATAAAGGTTGTTGAGGACCGCGTCGAGGGTCGCCATCACGTGCGCCTCTGCCCGGCCCAGGGAAGACAGGCCCAGTCGCGCCAGTTGATCCTGCAGGGGCCGCAGGTCATGACTCCTGAAGGCCAGGTAATGCAGCAGGTTCTCCGCGCTTACCTTGTGGGCGGGTGGCAGCGCGAGTATCTGTTGCTCGCCCAGTTCCGCGAGTTCTTCGAGATCACTGCGCAGCGCTTCGAGTTGTTCGATCAGGCCCTTGACAGGATCAGTGGATGGGTGTGGCTGTGATGTAAGGCTCATGCTGCTAACCTCCATAATAACTATAGCGCTTTCAGAGCCTGCACGCATAAAAAAACCCCGCCGGAAGGCGGGGTTTTTGGTGTGAAACTGGCTGGGTGTTGCTTAGCCTTCGGTGTTCACGTTTGAAGCCTGGGGGCCTTTGGGGCCATCTTCGACGTCAAAGGTTACTGCCTGACCTTCCTGCAGTGATTTGAAACCACTGCCCTGGATGGCTGAGAAGTGCACGAACACGTCTTTGCCTCCGTCAGAAGGAGAAATAAAACCAAAACCTTTGGACTCGTTGAACCACTTAACGGTACCTGTCGTCATTGCTGAAATTACCTTTATTAAAAATTAAAAAAAACTGATTAATCGCAGACGTCGTCAAGTTCAAATTACAGGAGATACCAATCGAAGCTTCTGAGGTGACCTATAGGACTCGCAACCAATCTTTAAAAACAGACTGAATTCGAAACTAACATATTGTTTTTAACGGATTACCATCTGTGCAAAGCAAGGTTATCTCCGATTTCGGTAAAAAACAAGTTAAATATTTGTTACAACGCAGCGCACGCAGCGCTCCAGGGCATTGTCGCGCAACGGATTCTGGACGGATAGGGCCTGACACCCAGTAGCGGCTTGAGCGTTTCAATGTCGTCTGAAAGGTCTTTGCCTTCGAGGCTTTCGGTCAGCCTGCGTCGCAGAGTCTGCAGGTGTTCGACCGTGTGCCCGGGTATGCATTCACACAGCAGGGAAGCGGAAGCCATGCAGATCGCGCAGGCTTCGCCCTGGAAAGCCGCGGCCTCGATCTGACCCGATGAAATGCGCAGTTGCACCCGAATGCGGTCGCCGCAGAGCGGGTTGTATTCCTCGTGCTGATGCGTCGGTTCAATTTCCTGGCCAAACCCTACCGGGTGGGCCGCGTGCTTCCTGATCGCTTCCAGGTACAGGCGGTTCAGATCGCTCATCGTTTGATGTCCACCCACACCAGGCGATGATCCGAGACCTGGGCCAGCGCATGCCCGGCCTGACCCGCGGCCGGCCAGAAAACGCCACAACCTGAAACGACGAGGTCGCTTGAAGGCAGCACGTAATCCAGCCGCAGGTTACCGGTGTATTCGTCATTGAAATCAGCGGTGTCTGCCGCCGGGTCGCCTTTGTGCGTATCGTTCAGACCGCCCTGGCTCCGTGCAGTCTCGGCAGCACCGCTGCTGACCGGGGTGCAGTGGGTATTGATGCGAGGTGACTGCAACAGCTGACCGATCGCATTGTCAACAGCATCACCGTCCATCGGGTCGGCGTTAAAGTCACCGGCAATGATGAATGAGGCGCCCTCTGCCAGGCCCCCGGGCTGACCCTGGTCATCAATGATGTAGTAACCATCGTCACCATGGACATAATCCCGCCAGAAGCGGATCTCGTCGAAGTTTCGCCGGCCGTTGCGGTCCTCGGGTCCGTCAAAAACGGGTGGCGTGGGGTGGTGGGCCAGCAGGTGCAACGGCTTTCCGTCGATCTCGAATTGCAGGTCCCAGTGGCTTTTCGAACTGAGCCGAAGCAACTCCCAGGTTTCTTCGGAGTAGAAGTCGCTACCGTCGGTGAGAGTGGGCCGCAGCGCCGCGGGCATATTGGCCCAGCGGAATTCCCTGAAGCTGCGGCTGCTTTTCAAGGGATAACGTGACAGCACGAGCATTCCATACTGGCCGGGAAAGTGACCGAAACCCCAGCTGTCCCCCGGGCCTCCGGTTTCACCATCACCATCCAGGTCCCGTCCACTGTCGACGCCAGTATTGACGGGAGCACGGAAATGATAAGGATAGTTGATGGCAGCCTGGCCGTTCTGTCCCTGCGCCAGGTAATGCTCATTCAGGAACGCCGGGGCATCGACAGAGGGGTCATAGTCGAACTCGTTGAGCAGTACGATATCCGGTCGCACCCGTTGCAGAATTTCAGCGATCTGTTGGAGTTTTTCAGCCCTTCCATCCTTCAGCGCCTGGCCCAACTGGCCTTCGCTTTTCAGTCCCATTGCAATGTTGAAGGTCGCCACGCGGACCGTCGCCGCCGATTCACAGGACGAGGTCAAGAGCAATGCAATCAGGACAACAGCGAGCCGAAACATAGCCGTATGATATACCCCAGTGAGCCGGCTCAAACAGGAAATCTGAAAATGCCCTACATCAAGGTCATCAGTCCGGACCAGGCCACCGGCAGACTCGATAAAATGTATCAACTCGTCAGCGGCCCCGGTGGCCAGGTGGATAACGTGCTGCAGATCCACAGTCTGCGCCCGCACACCCTGCATGGCCACATGGCGCTCTACAAGGCCGTCCTGCATCACCCGCGCAATCGTTTGCCGATCTGGTTTCTCGAGTGCATCGGCGTGCTCGTCAGTCTCCTCAACGACTGCGCCTACTGCGCCGACCACCACAGCGCCGGTCTCAAGCGCCAGCTGAAAGGTGACGAGGACCGGTTTCAATCCTATCGCAGCCAGCTGGAAGAGGACCTGCCAGGCAATCCTTTTACAGCTTTGGAACAAGCGGCATTGGGCTATGCAAAAAAACTGACCCTGACCCCCGGCGCCATTGACCAATCGGACGTGGGCAAGTTGAGGTCTGCCGGCCTGAAGGACGGTCAGATTTTGGAAATAAACCAGGTGACAGCGTATTTTGCCTATGCCAACCGAACAGTCACCGGGCTGGGAGTAGATACGGCAGGTGAAATGCTGGGTCTGTCGCCTGACGAGTCAGAAGACTGGCACCATACGTAAATGCAAAAAACCGGGCGATTCATTCTTCTGCGCCGGCCCGATGAAGCGATCGAGTGATCCAGGGTGACCAGGGATCACTCTCGGTAACACTTACTGGCAGGCAGCCTTCTCCATGTACCGGAATACTTTACTGACCGGTTGCTCGAGGGCGACTGCCAACTCTTCTGCAAGGCTTTGCTCGGAATGACTCAACTGCTGACGGTCTGCTGCACTGAGGGAGTCCGTCTTCTGAAGCAAACTCAGTGTTTTGTAGACCTCGGCGAGAGCATACGGATTACCATCGTCCAGCTTTCTCTGTTGCGCGTTTGCCCGCACTTTCCACGAGCCACTTACCGATTCGTTCCAGTTACCTATGTGCTCCAGCACTCCGCGGGCCTCCGGTTTCTCGATCGGTTTGCGAACAGTGTCAGCCAGGTCGCTTTCACGAATCATCATGGTGATTTCATCGCGGGGGAAAAACAGCTTTGCGAACCTGCACCCTTTCGGGCCTGAAAAACTTCTCTTGCGGATGGATTGCACCGTGCCGATGCCGTGCTGGGGGTGGTGAATGGCGTCGCCTTCCAAAATCGTAATGATCTTTCTCCTTAATGCTCAGGGATGTTGCTAGGGGTAAGAATAAACATATATTTCAGCATCTTACACTTTTTTCCCGCAAGTTACAATGAGACAGCGCAAGAAAAGCCAGTCCCCTGTGCAAGGTCTGTGATCAGTTCGGCCACTATTTTTTCAGCCTGGGACTGGCGAAAGCCCCGTCTGGCGGGGCAAACACACCTGAACCTTCAGCTGTTTCCTAAACGTTAGTCGCCAAATGCGGCTTGGCATCAAACGGATGCGGATGATCCTCCACCAGGTTCTCGGCCAGCAATTCCACCAGGCTCTCCAGTTCATGATCCCACTTCCAGTAGGCCTTGGAGTCATCCATCGTCAGCCTGCAGTTGGCGCAGGCGGATATCAGCATGTCGGCGCCGGTGTCTTCCACCTGTTTCATCTTGATCTGGAACACCTTGTGCCGCAGGTCGGCTGCCCGGCTCATCGCCTGCACGCCGCCGCCACCGCCGCAACACCAGTTGAAGTTGCCGGTAGGAGTCATCTCACGGAAGTCGGTGCAGTCCTCCAGCAGGTAGCGGGCCGCTTCGGTGGCGCCGCCACGGCGCGAGATCTGGCATGGGTCGTGGTAGGTCAGCGAACCTTCCACCTTGTTGAACTTCAGCTTGCCTTCCTTTTTCAGTTGCGCCAGGAACTCAGTGATGTGCAGCACCTGGAACGGCAAGGGCCGACCGAGGATGTTGGCGCCGGACCAACGCAGTACGCCATAGGCATGACCGCATTCCGGGATCACCACGGTCTTGGCGCCTATCTTCTCCGCAGCCCCCACGATTTTTTCGATCGCGTGTTTCGCTATGTGCGGTTTACCCGACAGGAAGCCGAAGTTGGTGGACTCGTAACCCTCAGTGCTGAAGGTCCAGTCGACCCGCGCCTGGTTCATCAGGCGAGCCATCGCGACGATGGACTTCGGGTATTTCATCATCTCGATGGACGACACGGTCAGCAGCACTTCTGCTTTTTCCCGGTCCAGCGGCAGATCGACTTCGTAGTCGTCCTCCAGCCATTCGACACGGCCATCGAACACGGCCGGGGTCACGCCCAGGGGGCTGCCCTTGGTCAGTACGTTTTCGGCGGCTTCCCTGAGGTCTTCGGGTCCACGCCCGGCGGCGGCGAAAGCCTGCCGCGAAGCCGCGACGATCGAAGCGATGTCGATGCCCATCGGACAGACCTGGGTGCAGCGTCCACACATGGTGCAGCTGTCAAAGATGAGTTCTTCCCAGTGCTGCAGATCTTCCTCGGTTACCGAGGGTCCGCCAAACCAGCTCCAGGGCCACTTGGTCTTGCGATGGGCCTTGGCCATCGGGAACAGCTTGTAGGCCGGTGTGTACTTGGGGTCGCCGGTGACTTCGTAGAAGTGGCAGGCGTTTGCACACTGGCCACAGTGAATGCAGGCCTCGAGGTAGGCCGCGAGGTTGCCGCTGTTGAGTGCCAGGAACTTGTTGGCAGCTGCCTGGGCGTCGGAGACTGTTTGTGTATTGGCATTCATCTCTAGGTCACCTTCACTTGCACGTGTTCTTCACCGTCGGGGTCCATCACGTGGACCGCGCAGGCAATACAGGGATCGAAGCTGTGGATAGTGCGCTGGATTTCCAGCGGCTGGTCCGGGATGGCCAGTTCGTGGTTATCCATCAGCGCGGCCTCGTAGGCGCCGGGCTGGCCGGACGGATCACGCGGGCCGGCATTCCAGGTGCTGGGCACCACCGCCTGGTAGTTGTCGATTTTCTTGTCCTTGATGCGGATGTAGTGGGCCAGGCCACCGCGCGGCGCTTCCATGAAGCCCACGCCTTTGCACTCTTTGGGCCAGGTGGACGGGTCCCACATTTCCTCGTTGTGCACCGCCAGGTCGCCGGCCTTGATGTTGGCCAGCAATTTGTCCAGCCAGATCGACATCTGGTCAGCGATGATCTTGGTCTCCAGCGTGCGGGCGGCGGTGCGCCCCAGTGTCGAGAACATCGCGTCGAGCGGCGCATCGAGTTGTCCCAGCACGGCGTTGGCCAGTTCCTGGGTGGGCTCATGGCCGGAGGCATACAGCATCAGCACGCGGGACAGCGGGCCAACTTCCATCGCGTGGCCTTTCCAGCGCGGTGCTTTCAGCCAGGAGTAGCTGCCTTCCACGTCGAGATGCTCGAACGGCGGTTTCGGGCCGTCATAGTTCAGATTGGTTTCGCCATCGTAGGGGTGCAGGCCGGCGTTCTTGCCCACCGAGTAGTCGTACCAGGAGTGGCCGACGAATTCCTGCACCTGGCTGGGGTCGTTCAGATCCACCTGGTGGATGGTCGACAGGTCGCGGTTCAGGATCGCGCCGCTCGGGATCATCCAGCTGGTGGGGTCGTCCAGTCCCTCGGACGGGAAGTCGCCGAAGGTCATGAAATTACCCAGACCTTCGCCGCGCGCGAACCAGTCCTTGTAGAACCCGGCTATCGCCACGGTATCGGGTACATAAACCTGGTCAACAAATTTGCGCATGCGGTCAATGATGTCGCGGATCTGCCCGAATGCGACGATGTTCACAGCGGTTGCCGCCGAGCCACCGGTGGCGGATGACGGGTCGTTGCTGATCGGCGAGGGCGCGCCACCCACCAGGAAATTGGGGTGCGGGTTCTTGCCGCCGAAAATAGTGTGGATCTGCACCACGTCGCGCTGCCATTCCAGTGCGTCCAGGTAATGCGCCACGGCCATCAGGTTGGCTTCGGCAGGCAGACGGTAGTCCGGGTGCCCGTAATAACCATTGGCGAAAATTCCCAGTTGGCCGGCTTCAACGAATTTTTTCAGCTTGGTTTGCGTATCCGCAAAATAGCCGGGGCTGGACTTGGCATAGCCGGAAATCGACTGCGCCAGTTGTGAGGTGGCCTTCGGGTCAGCATTGAGCGCCGAAACAACATCCACCCAGTCCAGTGCATGCAGGTGATAGAAGTGCATCACGTGATCGTGCACGTATTGCGCCGCGATCATCAGGTTACGGATCAGCTGCGCATTGGGCGGGATTTGATAGCCCAGGGCATTTTCCACTGCACGTACCGAGGCAATGCCGTGAACCAGCGTGCAGACGCCGCAGATCCGCTGGGCAAAGGCCCAGGCGTCACGCGGGTCACGGCCCTGCAGAATCAGCTCGATACCGCGCACCATGGTGCCGGAACTCCAGGCGCCGGTGATTTTGCCATCATCGCTGCGTTCTGCCTCGATCCGCAAATGCCCTTCGATACGGGTGACAGGATCTACTACAACTCGTGTGTTCATTTTCTTCTTTTCTCCTCAGATGCTGACCGCCTGGCGTAAGCCAGAGGGCAGCTCAAACTATGCTGTTGAGTGCAGCCGCTTTTCGGCATAGCCGAAAGAAGGGAAGCGAAACTCATAATTGGGCGCCGCGGTGGCTCAGGTGCGCGCCGGTCTGGCTGCGCGTCACGAACACCAGGAAAAAGTGCATCAGTTTGCCGAACGGCAGCCATATCAATAGCAGGGCGACGCTCAGGATGTGCAGGCCGAGCAGCGTTTCATACCGCGCGCCCAGGTGGCTGGTCGCGATGATGCCTGTCAGCACCGGCAGGAACGTGACGAGCCAGCTGAACCAGTCATCGAAGGTAGAAATGATGCGCTGGGCCGGGTTGGCGTAGCGCATCACCAGCGCCGCGATCAGTGACACCATGGTGATGATGCTGACCGCATAGATCACATTGTTCGGTAATGACGGCCATGACAAACCGATCAGATCCTTGAAGAACAGGATGTGCGGCGCCAGGGCAAATACAATGATCGCCAGGCCGATGTGGAATACGTAACCGTTGACCAGTTCGAACATGGTGTCTTGCTTGTAGACAGCCTGCGGCCAGAGCCGGCGGATCACTTCACGCAGGGCCGCGGAAAAAGCCGATTTCTCGCGCGGGCTGCCGGCGGAGGAGTCCTTGGTCCGCCATAGGGCGAACAGTGAAACAATGCGGAACACAATACCCGCGATGAAGATCGTAATGGCAAATGTCAGTGCCGGTCCGCGTGCAAATTCGAGCAGTTCCATTAGTTGCCCTCCTTCAATATGTCGTTTCTTTTCTTGCGAGCGACGGCTGCGCTGGCCAGTCCGATCGCTGCGCCCGCGACGGCTGCGCCCCCGGCCCATTTCAGCGGGTCACCCTTGGCGGTGGAAAGGGGTTTGTAGAAACCGCCCATGTCCCAGAAATTCGGTTCAGAACAACCCAGGCAGCCGTGTCCCGACTGGATCGGGAAGGAGACACCGCCGTTCCACTTCAGCGTGGCGCAGGCGTTGTAGGCTACCGGCCCCTTGCAGCCCACCTCGAACAGGCACCATCCCTGCCGCGCGCCTTCGTCATCGAAGCTCTTGGCGAACATGCCGCGCTCGTAGAACGGGCGCCGGTAGCAGCGGTCGTGAATGGCTTCGCCGAAGAAGGCCTTGGGCCGCCCCAGGTGATCCAGTTCCGGAATGCTGCCGAACGATAACAGGTAGGAAATAACGCCGGTCATCGCCTCTGGAATCGGTGGACAGCCGGAGATGTTGATGATCGGCTTGTCGGTAATGATGTCGGAAATCGGCACCGCGCCGGTCGGGTTTGGGTTGGCGCCCGGGATGCCGCCGAAGGTAGCACAGCTGCCTACCGCGATGACGGCGAAGGCGTCTTTGCAGGTCTCTTCCAGCATCTGCAGGTTGGTGATGCCGGCGATGGTGGAGTAGATGCCATCGTCCTTCAACGGCACAGAACCGTCGACCACCACGATGTATTCGCCGGCATTCTCTTTCATGGCGGCTTCACGGGCTGCCTCGGCGGCGTGACCGGAAGCGTTCTGCAGCGTGTGGTGGTAATCCAGCGAGATGAAATCGAAGATCAGGTCCTCGATCGACGGCGTGTGGGCGCGCGTGATCGATTCGGTGCAGCCGGTGCACTCCTGGAAGGACAGCCAGATCACCGACTGGCGCCGGGCGTTGGCGATGCCCTGGGCGATGGCAGTTGCCGCGGTTGGCGG
>JAOUCS010000039.1 GCA_029859645.1 Lysobacterales bacterium
TGGTCATACTGGTGTACCTGGTGACGCGGTTCCGGGCACGCCTGCGATTTTTTCCGCCGTGGCAGCAAGCCCTGTCGGTGCTGGCCTTACTGGTCAATGATCGTATCATCCTGCTGTGGATCATGAGCCTGCGCGGTGAACCGCTGCCCTCGCTGGATTTCTGGCTGCCACCGATCATCGGCACGGTGCTCTGGCCATGGTTGTTCCTGTTGCTCGATCGTTATCGCGGCGCCATGCGTCACCGGACCGGCTGATGAATCTGCGCGCACTGACACGCCATTCAGGCCGCAGGCCGCTAAAAGACCAGGCCCTGGAAGGGCGGCAGTTCAGCACCCGCGCGTTGACCGCGTTCCTGCTGATCCTGGCGGCTATTTTCCTGCTCAGCCTCAGGTACGTCTACCTGCAGATTGTGAGCTTTGACGAATTTACCGCCCGGTCGATCAACAACCAGGTTCGCATCGTACCGGTGGCGCCGAACAGGGGTCTGATCTATGACCGCCGCGGCCGACCCGTGGCGGAAAACCTGCCGGCTCATCGCCTCGAACTGGTGCCGGAAAAGGTGGACGATCTCCAGGCAACCATTGCGGCGCTGGGGCGGATCGTGGAGCTTCCGGAAGACGTTATCGAGAAGTTCGAGGAGAACCGCAAGCGCTACAACGTGTTTGACAGTGTGCCGCTGAAATTCAACCTGTCCGAGGAAGAGGTCGCGCGCTTTGCGGTTGACCGTCACCGGTTCACCGGTGTTGAAGTCGTTTCCTACCTGGCCCGCTATTATCCGTACGGCGACCTGCTGACCCATGTGCTGGGTTACGTCGGCCGGCTGGATGTTGATGACCTGAACCGGGTCGATCAGGGCAATTACCGCGGCACGACCCATATCGGTAAGTCGGGTATCGAGCGCTTCTACGAGGACCGCCTGCACGGTATCAGTGGCGTGGAAAAAATCGAGACCAACTCGCAGGGTCGAATCCTGACAACGCTGGAGCGGGGAAATCCGGTGCATGGCGATGACCTGATACTGTCTCTTGATGTGCAGGTGCAGCAGGCCGCCTGGGACGCCCTTGCGGACCGGCCGGGGGCGGTTGTGGCGATCGATCCCAACGACGGCTCAGTGCTGGCGATGGTCAGCAAACCCGCTTACGACCCCAACCTGTTCGTTCATGGCATCAGCAGCAAGGACTACCGGGACATTCTCAACGCACCGGGAAGGCCGCTGTTCAACCGCACATTGCTGGGTGGTTACGAGCCCGGCTCAACGCTCAAGCCTTTTGTAGGTCTGGCAGGCCTGGAGAGTGGTTTGATTACGGCGGAGTCCACGGTGTTTTCAACCGGCCAGTATTTTCTGCCGGGCGTCTCCCGGCCCTACAGGGACTGGAAAAAGGGAGGGCATGGCACGGTCAATATCCTGGGCGCGCTGGAACAGTCCGTGAACACCTATTTCTACCAGCTTGCCTATGACATGGGCATAGACCGGATGCATGACTATCTCTCCCTGTTTGGATTTGGAGCGCCTACCGACCTGGACCTGTTGGGCGAGGGTTCGGGCGTCCTCCCGTCCCGGGGCTGGAAAAGGGCCTATTACGCTGAACCCTGGTACCCGGGTGAAACCATCATTGCCGGGATTGGCCAGGGGTTTAACGTCGTTACGCCGATTCAACTCGCCAATGCCCTGGTGGTGCTTGCCAACGGCGGCACACGATTTGAGCCGCGCTTGCTTTACGCGGCCAAGCATGCAGGTAACGAGCAGGCGGAAAAAGTGCGGGCGCCGGTCGCCCGGCAGGTCCCGGTTGTCGATCCCGCCAATTGGGACCTGGTCAGGACGGGTATGTGGCGGGTTGTGCATGGTCCAAGGGGAACGGCCCGGTCGATCAAGCCCGAGGCCGGTTATGAAATTGCCGGAAAGAGCGGCACGGCGCAAGTCGCCGCCCAGGCCCTGGATGAAGACATGGATGAATCCACCGCAACCCACTTGCGGCATCACGCGCTGTTCATAGCCTATGCGCCCTACGACAGTCCTTCGATTGTCGTTGCGGTCGTGGTGGAGCATGGTGGAGGCGGGTCCAGGGAAGCGGCGCCGGTGGCCAGGGCCGTTATCGATGCCTGGCTTTCGCAAGGCCCAGATCAGTGAGAAGGATAATCCCGGGTTGGGTGAAGTGGCCGAGACTGGATTTCGCCTTGCTCAGCGGTCTGCTGCTGCTGATGTCGTTCGGTATGATCGTCCTGTACAGCGCCTCCGGAGAAAGCCTGGACGTTGTATACCGGCAGGCCACCCGGCTGGGTGTGGGCCTGCTCGCGCTGCTGGTTTTCAGCCAGGTGCCACCCCACATTTTTCGAATCTGGACACCCTGGCTTTATGCACTGGGCATCGTGTTGCTGCTCGCAACCTGGGCGGTGGGTGTTGGCCGTGGCGCCGACCGCTGGCTGGATCTTGGCCTGTTCCGCTTCCAGCCTTCTGAGATCATGAAGCTGGCGGTGCCGATGATGATGGCCTGGTATCTTCATCCGCGCCACTTACCTCCAGAACCCATTGCCATCCTGGTTTCCTGCCTGATCCTGGCGGCTCCCGCCGTGCTGATCGCCCGGCAGCCGGACCTCGGCACCGCCTTGCTGGTCGCAGTGAGTGGTGGTTTCACTTTGTTCCTTGCCGGCCTGCAGTGGCGGGTCATTCTTGGCATGGCGGCGTTGGCGGCAGCGGCTGCGCCGGCGCTGTGGGTGGTGATGCATGAATACCAGCGCAACCGTGTGCGAACCTTCCTTGATCCGGAATCCGACCCGCTGGGCAGCGGCTGGAATATTATCCAGTCCAAGATCGCGGTGGGTTCCGGCGGGCTGACCGGCAAAGGCTGGTTGAACGGCACGCAGTCGCGGCTGGAATTCATTCCGGAACGACATACCGACTTTATCCTGGCGGTTCTGTCCGAAGAACTGGGCCTGTTGGGCGTGCTGGTGCTGTTTGCACTGTATATTTTCATCGTTGGACGCGGACTGTATATTGCCAGCCTGGCCCGCAATACTTACGCTCGCCTGCTGGCTGGCAGTCTCAGCCTGACGTTTTTTGTGTATGTCCTGGTTAACGCCGGCATGGTGTCCGGTTTGCTGCCGGTGGTGGGCGTGCCGTTGCCCCTGGTCAGCTATGGAGGCACCTCCATGGTCACACTTTTGGCTGGTTTTGGCATTTTAATGTCCATTTATGGCCACCGGAATTTCATACGATGACGCAAATCTGATTACAATGCCGTTTGCAGCTCAAAAAGGAACACTGATCATAATGAAAAGGATTCTCACCCTGGCGCTTGTTTCCATTCTCAGCACAGCCTGTTTCGCGCAACAACATCCCGGTGCGGATGAATTCGCTGCCCGCGCGGCCACGGAATATAACCTTGATCCGGAAGAAGTCCGCCTGTTGCTGGAGAACGCCCGTTTCAAGCAGTCCATTGTCGATGCCATGACGCGGCCGGCGGAAGCCAAGCCGTGGTATCAATACCGGCCGATTTTTGTTACCGACAAGCGCACAAAGGGTGGTCTGAAATTCTGGAGCGAGAATGCTGAACTGATCACGCAGGCTTCGGAAAAGTTTGGGGTGGACCCGCAGGTGATCGTGGCCATCATCGGCGTCGAGACCAATTATGGTGGTAATACCGGCGGTTACCGGGTACTGGATGCCCTGACTACACTGTCGTTTTATTACCCCACTACCATCCGGGACCGTTCTGATTTCTTCTCCAAGGAACTGATGAACTTTTTTGTTCTGGGTAACGAGGAAGGCTTGCCGCTGGAAGAAGTGACCGGATCGTATGCGGGAGCGATGGGACTGGGCCAATTCATGCCCAGTAGCTACCTGGAATATGCGGTGGACATGGACGGTGATGGTCGTCGGGACTTGTGGAGCTCCATGCCGGACATCATTGGCAGCGTGGCGAATTACCTGCACCGGCATGGCTGGGAGCCAGGCCAGCCAGTGACCTATCCGGCCGAACTTTCAGCGGATGCAGACAAGAGCCTGTTCGAGAAAAGGGACTATAAACCGGCGACCCCGGTTTCAGAGCTTGCCGCATGGGCATTGCTTCCTCCCAGCCGATCAGCCCCGACACGCTGGCCGCCGTCGTCAGCCTCGAGGAAGAAGACGGTGATCATTACTTTGTCACCTTCAAGAATTTTTACGTCATCACGCGCTACAATCGCAGTCCGCTCTATGCCATGGCGGTTTTCGAATTGAGTGAGGCGATTCGCAAAGGGTATCAGCAATGAGGAACGTCCGGCCGCTCGCATGGGTCCTGTTTGCGGGTTTGCTGGGCCTGTTGGTCGCGTCCTGCGCCCGGGACACTGTCACCGTGTCGGAGCCCGAAGACGGGCCGTCGACGCTGGACATCAAGGCTTCGGACGTCGCTGATGCGATTCCGAGAAATGAACCACTGGCGCGTTATGGCAACCATTCACCTTACGAGGTTTTTGGCAAGAAATACTACGTGCTCAAATCCAGTGAGGGTTATCACGAACGGGGCGTCGCCTCGTGGTATGGCAGCAAGTTTCATGGCCGGCGGACCTCCAGTGGTGAACCTTACGATATGCACCTGGCCACCGCGGCGCACAAGTCCCTGCCATTGCCGACCTATGCCGAAGTCACCAACCTGGACAATGGCAGGAAGGTTATTGTGAAGATCAATGACCGGGGGCCTTTTAAGGATGACCGGTTGATCGACATGTCGTATGGCGCCGCATTGAGGCTCGGGATGACCGGTACCGGAACGGCCAGGGTAGATGTCAGGGTTATCGATGTTTCAGGACAGAATCCGGTCATTACTGCTGCCTCTTATGCCGAACCGGCGGCCCCGGTAAGCGACGGTACCTGGCTGCAGGCGGGCGCCTTTGGCCAGCGCGAAGGCGCCGAAAACCTGAACGGACAACTGCAACGCGCAGGCCTGGGCCCGGTGTCCATTCACGATGTCGATGGCCTGTTCCGGGTGTGGCTCGGTCCCTATCAAAGCCAATCCGAGGTAGAATCAATGGTCAACAAAGCCATTGAACTTGGCTTCGAGCGCCCGCATAGAGTCAAGCGCTGAAGAAATTGCTTCCCGCACACGGAACAAAATTCCACATGATTAAAAGACTGATACCTGTTTCACTCGTCCTGTTTTTAATGACAGGACTGGCTGTGGCGCCCGCCCGGGCCCAGACGCCAGTGCCCGATGCGGCCAAGCCGGTTCCAAACGCCAACACGGCCCGCCCGGTCCCGGCGGCGCCTCAGATTGGAGCCAAAAGTTACCTGTTGATGGACTTTAACAGCGAGCGAATCCTGGTCGAGGAAAACGCCGACATGCGTGTCGAGCCTGCCAGCATTACCAAGCTGATGACTGCCTACGTGGTGTTCGCTGAGTTGGACCAGGGCAATATCACTCTGGAAGAAACCGTTACCGTCAGCGAAAAAGCCTGGCGTACGGGTGGCTCCAGGATGTTCATCGAGCCCGGGATGGAGGTCACGGTTGAGGACCTGATCCGCGGCATGGTGATCCAGTCGGGTAACGACGCCAGTGTCGCTCTGGCCGAACACGTCGCCGGCAGTGAAGAGGCTTTCGCCGGCCTGATGAATCATTATGCCGAGTTGCTGAAGATGCCGGCGACAAACTTCCGTAACTCGACCGGTTTACCCGACCCTGACCACTACACCACGGCCAGGGACATCGCGATTCTCAGCGCCGCTACGATCCGGGACTTTCCGGATTACTACCCGTGGTATTCGGAAAAAGAATTCACTTTCAACAGTATCCGGCAGCACAACCGCAACACGCTGCTGTGGCGCGACCCCGCAATCGACGGCCTGAAAACCGGGCATACCGAAGCGGCAGGTTACTGCCTGGCGGCATCGGCCATGCGTGATGGCATGAGACTGGTCAGCGCAGTGATGGGATCCGCGTCGGAATCCAGTCGTGCCAGTGAGAGCCAGACGCTGCTGAATTACGGGTTCCGTTTTTTTGAAACCGTTCAGTTATACGAGGCAGGCCAGGAGCTGGCATCGGCCAGAGTCTGGAAGGGCCTGGCCGAAGAAGTGCAGCTTGGATTGACCGACTCCGTATTCGTGACCATTCCCCGTGGCCGTTACGATGACCTCGAAGCGCAAGTGCAGGTCGAGCCGCAATTGAGTGCGCCGCTGGAAGCGGGAACGGTCGTTGGGACCATCAACGTGCAGCTTGGCGATGATTTGGTCGCCAGTCGTCAACTGGTGACGATGAGTACGGTTGAGGAAGCCGGCTTTTTCGGCAGCACCTGGGACAGCCTTAAGTTGTGGGTAAACGGATTTCTGGAAGATGACGGCGAAGAATGAAGAAGCTGTAAGCCTGCTGGAGTTTCCCTGCCGGTTTCCGATAAAAGCAATGGGCAGGGCCAGCGATGAATTCGAGAGCCACGTCACGGCGATCGTTCTGAATCATGCCCAACTCTGGCCGGAAGAAGTGGTCACATCCGCGCCCAGTAAGCAGGGCAATTTCGTTTCGATCACCGTGACCATCGAAGCAGAGTCGCAGCAACAGCTCGACGCAATCTACCAGGAGCTCACCGACTCCAGCCTGGTGATGATGGCGCTTTGACCGACAGCTTGCTCCTGCGCCGGCTCGGCCTGGCAGACTATGAACCCGTCTGGCGGGAAATGCAGGCTTTTACGGATTCCCGCACCGCCGATACCCTCGATCAGCTCTGGCTTGTGCAGCATCCGCCGGTCTTCACCCAGGGCCAGGCCGGCAAGGCGGAGCATGTACTGGCCCCTGGCCATATCCCTGTAATCCAGGTTGACCGGGGCGGCCAGGTGACTTATCACGGTCCCGGACAGATCGTCGCTTATCCGCTGATCGATATCCGTCGCAGGAGTATTGGCGTGCGCGAGTTCGTTAACCGGATCGAGCAGGCCATTATCGACGTATTGGCGGAATATGGCGTTACCGGAGAGCGCGTGCCCGGTGCGCCCGGTATCTATGTCGATGGCTTCAAAATCGCGTCGTTGGGTTTGCGGGTGCGGCGGGGTTGTACGTTTCATGGCCTGGCGTTCAACATCGACATGGACCTGGAGCCGTTTCAGAGAATCAATCCCTGCGGCTTCGCCGGGCTCAAGGTCACGCAACTATCGGACCTCAAACCGGTCTCATATGAGCAGGCAGAAGAACGGCTGGTTGCCAGCCTGGCGCACCAGCTGGGTTATAGTGAAATCACCGACCGGGAACAGAGAAAGGAAGCTGGAACTTGAGCGGCAGCGATAAACAGACAGGCAGTATCCCCATCCGGATCAGTGGTTCAAAGGAATTGGGCGCGGATAAAATGGCCCGTAACAAGGCCAGCTTTGATGCGGACGCACCGCGCCTGCGGAAGCCGCCATGGATCCGGGTCAGGCTGCCATCAGGAAATGCGGTTGGTAAACTCAAATCAAGGCTGCGCGAACGTGACCTGGTGACCGTCTGCGAAGAAGCGAGCTGCCCGAATATACACGAGTGTTTTTCCAAGGGCACTGCGACTTTCATGATCCTGGGTGAGGTCTGCACCCGGCGATGTTCTTTCTGTGATGTAGCCCATGGCAGGCCTTTGCCGCCCGACGCCGGGGAGCCGGCGCAACTGGCCGGCACGGTCAGGGACATGAAGCTCCGTTACATCGTGATTACGTCGGTAGATCGCGACGACCTGAGGGATGGCGGTGCGGGCCATTTCGCCGAATGTATCCGGCAGGTCAGGGCACTGAACAGGGGTATACGCATCGAGGTCCTGGTGCCCGATTTCAGGGGCAAGGGTAAAATCGAGCGCGCCCTGGATATTCTGAGCGCGGAACCGCCCGATGTGTTCAACCACAATATCGAGACCGTCAAGCCGCTTTATCCCAATGTAAGGCCGGGAGCTGATTACGAATGGTCGTTGGGCCTGTTGAGCCGCTTCAAAGCCCGCCAGCCGGATATTCCCACCAAGTCAGGCATCATGCTGGGACTGGGAGAAAGTCGCGAGCAGGTCGAGCAGGCCCTGCGTGACCTGCGTGAACACGATGTGGACATGATCACGCTGGGCCAGTACCTGCAGCCCACGCCGCACCACCATCCTGTTCTGCGGTACTGGACGCCGCGTGAGTTCGATGAACTGGCTGATTTCGGCTACGAACTCGGCTTTACCCACATGGCGTCAGGGCCGCTGGTGCGGTCGTCATATCATGCCGATCAGAGCGCGGAAGCGTCAGGGATCGTCCCGGATCCGGTGGACGAATGAACTGCCCGTCACGAAATTCGGCCCTTTCATCGAGAAACGGAGGCTTTTTTTGAACCTCCCCGTTGTAAACTGGGTCTGAAACAGGCATAAATAGGAGTTCCTCTCCGGGAATATATGGGGGAGGGAGCCATAATTCATTGGTTTTTGGAGAGTTGTTCAGGTGAGACGTACTTCGATATTTACCATTTTGTTACTGGCGGTTACCGCGGCATTTGCCTCGGTCAACTCAGACAGTGCGCTTGAAATCGAACCACAGATGGAGCATCGCTACGCGAGCAACATCGCTACGCGCTTTCTGACCAACTACCACTACAAGCGCACACGGCTCGACGATGAGCTTTCGAGCGACATTTTCGACCATTATCTCGAGCTGCTGGATCCAAGCAAGATCTATTTCCTGTCGGGCGATATTGAGACATTCGAGCGCTATCGCGCGGGTCTTGACGACGCTTTGCGCCATTCTGACCTGGCGCCCGCCTATGACATCTTCAACGTGTATGTCACGCGGGTGCAGCAACGGGTGGATTTTGCACGCGACCGCGTCAAGAAGCCCTTCGACTTCACGGTTGACGAGTTCTACCAATATGACCGCGAAGAAGAGCCCTGGGTTTCCACTTCGCAGGAGCTGGACGAGCTATGGCGCAAGCGGGTCAAAAACGATTACCTGCGGCTGTTGCTGACGGACAAGGAACCCGAGGCGATCGTAGAGACGCTCACTGAGCGTTATGACAACCTGGAACGGCGCATCAATGAGCTCAATACCGAGGATGTATTCCAGTTCTTCATGAATGCGTTTGCGCAGTCTATTGAACCTCACACCGCTTATCTTTCGGCCCGCACTTCGGAAAATTTTGAAATTTCGATGAAGCTTTCACTGGAGGGTATTGGTGCTCTGCTGGGCCGCGAGAACGAATACACGCTGATTTCCAGTGTGGTACCCGGTGGCCCGGCTGACCAGGACGGCCGGCTGAAGGCAGGTGACCGGATCACGGCCGTCGGGCAAGGCAATGACGGCAAGATGGTGGACGTGATCGGCTGGCGTGTTGATGACGTCGTTGACCTGATTCGCGGCCCCAAGGACACCGTCGTGCGTCTCGAGGTCTTGCCTGAAGACGCCAGCGTCAGCGGCCCGACCACGGTAATCGATATCGTTCGGAACGAGGTCAAGCTGGAAGAGCAGGCGGCGCAAAGTGAAATCATCGAAGTGCCGGTGGAAGGTTCGGAAGGCGAAACCGTGAAGATCGGCGTGATCGACCTGCCGGTGTTCTACATGGACTTTGCCGGCCGCGCTCAGAACAAGCCGGATTACCGCTCCAGCACGCGGGACGTGCGCCGCTTGATTGGTGAACTCGAGGAACAGGGCGTCGCGGGGATTATCGTTGACTTGCGCAACAATGGCGGCGGCTCGCTGCTGGAAGCCACCACTCTGACCGGGTTGTTTATCGATACTGGTCCGGTGGTGCAGGTCCGTAATTCCAGTGGCCGCATATCGCTCGAGGAAGACGTCGACCCGGGCATGGCCTGGGAAGGTCCGCTGGCCGTCATGGTCAACCGTTACAGCGCCTCGGCCTCGGAGATTTTCGCCGCGGCCATCCAGGACTATGGCAGGGGCGTAGTGATCGGTGAGCCGACCTTTGGCAAGGGAACGGTTCAGAGTCTGCTGGACCTGGACGATTATGCGCCTTCGGATAAGCCGGGGATGGGACAATTAAAGATCACCATGGCCCAGTTCTTCCGGGTCAACGGCGGCTCCACCCAGAATCTCGGGGTTGAGCCGGACATCCGCTTCCCATCTTTTGGTGATCCGCAGGAATACGGTGAGCGTTCGATGGACAATGCACTGCCCTGGACCAGTATTGATCCGGCACGCTATCAAAGCAGTGGCGATCTGAGCCAGCTGGTAGCGGTTGCCGACGACCGCTACCAGGACCGTATCCTTTCCGACGAAGAGTTTGGCTGGCTGATGAGCGATATCGATTCGTACAACAAACGTGCGGACGAGAAAAGCATTTCCCTGCTGGAGTCGGTTGGCCGCGAGAAGATGAAAGAGCAGGAAGAAAAGAAAGCCGCACGCAAGGCGGCCGAGGATGCACGGGGTCCATTGCTCGCTGAAGGCGGGACCCTGGTCGAGCCGGATCCGGAATTGGGTGACTTCGAAGAAGAAGCAGCCTCGGATGAAGACGAAGAGGAAGAAGATGAAGGTCCCGACCTGTTGTTGCGCGAGGCCGCCCGTATAGTTGTGGACATGGTGGAACTGGAATCAGATCTTGAATTGCTGAAACGTCAATATGCGCAGCTCGACAAGGATGCCAAGGAAGTAACAGCGGTCGATTAAACCGGGTGAACAAACCGGGTCTAATCCCCGATAGAAAAAAGCCGGCGCTTTTCGAGGGCCGGCTTTTTTATTGCTGTGCTGACAGGGTCAGTTGTTCTTCAGCAGGTCCCTGATTTCCGTCAGAAGCGTTTCTTCCGCTGAAGGCTCCGGAGGCGCGGCTGGTTTTTCTTCCTCCTTCTTCTTCATCTTGTTCATGGATTTAACCACCATGAAGATGGCGAACGCGATAATGACAAAGTCGATCACGGTCTGAATGAAGGAACCGTAATTCAGGGTCACCGCCGCGACGTCCCCACTGGCTTCCTTCAGGACCATCGCAAGATCTGAGAAATCAACCCCTCCCATGGCTATACCAATGGGTGGCATCAAAACATCGTTTACGAACGAAGAAACAATTTTGCCAAAAGCAGCGCCGATGACGATACCCACGGCCATGTCCACCACGTTTCCACGCATCGCAAAATCACGAAATTCACTCATCATACTCATGGTTCTCTCCTCCAATTTGCAAAGGCTTTGCAGGAGCATCATATCGAATTTGATCTGCTGATAGAATCAACGGTCCATGACTGCTCCCCACATCATTCAGGTAGCTTTGCCGGTGCCACTGCCGCAATTGTTCGATTACTCGGTGCCATCCGGTAGCGTTGCCGCGATCGCTCCCGGCACCCGTGTCCTGGTGCCATTCGGGCGCCGGAAGATGGTCGGAGTTGTGGTGCGGAACGCGAAACACAGCGAAGTGCCCCCGGAACGGCTGCTGGCAGTTATTGAGGTGCTGGATGGTGCTGAGCCATTGCTCGATTCCAGCTTGCTCGAGTTGCTTCACTGGTGTTGGATGTACTACAAGCATGCACCGGGGGAAGTGGTCGCAAGTGCTTTGCCGCCGGCCCTGCGAAAGGCCAGGGGTGTGATTCCCAAAGCGCCTGTTCAATACCGGCTGACGGCTGATGGCCAACAGCGCCTGCGGCTGCCGCCCGGACGGGCACCCGTTCAATACGCAATGCTGGAAGTTCTGGCCGATGCTCCGGCGTCTGCCGGGAGGCTCAGAGGCGTTGGCAGCCAGTGGCGGAAAACGCTGTCGTCACTACAGGATCAGGGCTGGGTGAAAGTGGAAGAAGCTCCTGCAGAAGAACCTCGATTTTCCGCCGGGCCCAGCCTGGTTCCGGACCAGCAAAAGGCGGTGGAAGCCATCTCGGCTTCGCTGCAGGGTTTTTCCTGTCACCTACTCGATGGAATCACCGGTAGCGGCAAAACAGAGGTCTACATGAGTCTGTTGGAGAAGGTCATCTCCAGTGGCAGGCAAGCGCTGGTTCTCGTTCCTGAAATTGGCCTGACGCCCCAATTGCTGAGGCGTTTTCGCAAGCGGCTGGGTCTTGAGCCGGCGGTGATTCATTCAGGACTTGGAGCCGGCAGCAGGCTGGAGTCCTGGGCAGCGGCAAGAGCCGGCCGGGCAGCTCTGGTGGTGGGCACACGCTCCGCTCTGTTCACGCCCATGCCGGGGCTGGGCTTGATCATTCTTGACGAAGAGCATGACGCTTCGTTCAAACAGCAGGATGGATTTCGTTACTCGGCCCGCGATATCGCGGTAAAGCGTGCCGCCGAGCTGGATATTCCCATTTTGCTGGGATCGGCCACCCCGTCGCTGGAATCACTGCATAATGCCGCAAAGGGCAGATACAGTTGGCATCGCCTGCGAGAAAGGGCGACCCGCGCACCGATGCCCGCCTGGCGAGTACTGGACATGCGCCAGCAAAGCACCGCCAATGGTCTATCCCTGCAGGCGCTTGAAGCGATAGGCGAAACGCTGCAACGCGGGGAGCAGGTCATGGTATTTCTCAACCGGCGCGGCTATGCGCCGGTGTTGATGTGCCACCAATGTGGCTGGAGCGGTACTTGCCAGCGCTGCGATGCACACCTGACCTGGCACCGCAGCGCCAGCCGCCTGGTATGCCACCATTGCGCGAGTCAGCGGCCCGCGCCGCGCATGTGTCCGGACTGCCGTGCGGATGCCCTGGCAGGTGCCGGTGAGGGTACACAGCAACTGGAAGAGGCACTGGCCAGGCGTTTTGACGATGTTCCCATTCTGCGCTTTGATCGCGACAAAACAAGCCGCACCGGCGTAATGGATGAACAATTGGAGCGTGTAAGAGCCGGCGGCCCGTGCCTGCTGGTCGGCACGCAAATGCTCGCCAAGGGGCATCATTTTCCGGAAGTGACGCTGGTGGTTATCGTCAATATCGACCAGGCTCTGTACAGTGCCGATTTCCGTGCGCTGGAGCGAATGGGTCAGATGATCCAGCAAGTGGCTGGCCGGGCAGGCCGGATGGAAAAACCCGGAACCGTTATTTTGCAGACCCTGCATCCGGACCACGCGGCGTTGGAGTTGTTGCTCAGGCAGGGTTATGAGGCTTATGCTAGCTGGCTGCTGCAGGAACGGCAGATGGCGGGACTGCCGCCGGCCGGGTACCAGGCCCTGCTCCGTGCCGAAGCCCACGAACGCTCAGCGGCGGAACGTTTCCTGGGCGATGCGGTCGGTATTTTTCCGGCGGGCGAGACACGCATCTACGGGCCGATGCCGGCATTGATGGAACGCCTGGGTGGCCGTTCCCGCATGTATCTGGTCGTGCAAGGGGCCAGCCGCACCGCTCTGCACCGCCAGGTTGACCAGTGGCTGCCGGTTTTGCGCAAGTTGCCGTCGGCCAGAAAAGTTCGCTGGGCGGTTGATATTGACCCGCAGAATCTATAGATAATCCATTTGGTGTGACTATTGACACTGCCGTTTATGGCACGACCTGTTACACAGTACAAAACTCGATTGAAGGACTCGTTTTTTATGGACCAACAAGAGAATAAGGCACAGGGCGCACACGAGGCCTTCCAGTCACTCAGCAAAGCCGCCAACGAGTTGATTATTGGCCAAACCCGGCTGATGGAACGCCTGTTGATTGCATTGCTCAGTAATGGACATTTGCTGGTGGAGGGTGCGCCCGGCCTGGCCAAGACAACTGCCATCAAGGTCATCGCGGACCGGATTGAAGGCGACTTTCACCGGATCCAGTTTACCCCTGACCTGTTGCCCGCAGACCTCACAGGTACCGAAATTTACCGCCCACAGGAAGGGACTTTCGAGTTTCAACAGGGACCGATTTTTCATAACCTGATCCTGGCGGACGAGGTCAACCGGGCCCCGGCTAAGGTGCAGTCGGCGTTGCTGGAAGCCATGGGCGAACACCAGGTGACGGTTGGCCGGGTCACTTACCGTCTGCCCAAGCTTTTCCTGGTGATGGCGACGCAGAATCCGATCGAGCAGGAAGGAACCTACCCCTTGCCCGAGGCGCAGTTGGACCGGTTCCTGATGCACGTTTCGATTCATTATCCTGATGCCGCTGCCGAACAGAAAATCCTGAACCTGGCGCGGCAGCAGGCGCGCGATGAGCTTGGTGAGATCGCGTCGGCTCCGGTCCTGGTGACCCAGGAACAGGTGTTTCTGGCGCAGGAGGAAGTGCTGGGCCTGTTCATGGCCCCGGCACTCGAGGAGTACATCGTGCAATTGGTACTGGCCTCGCGGGACCCGGGAGGCTGGGACGACGACCTGGCCAGGCTGGTCAGCTACGGCGCCAGCCCCCGTGCGACGATTGGTCTCGACCGATGTGCCCGGGCCCGAGCCTGGCTTGATCAACGCGATTACGTTTCACCCGATGATATTCACGCGGTTGTGCACGACGTATTGCGGCATCGGGTTTTGCTTTCTTACGAGGCCGAAGCCGACGGCGTGACGGTGGACCAATTGGTGGACAGGTTGCTGGACCTGGTACCCGTTCCCTGATTGACGTCCGATGGAATCCCTGAGGAACCGCCCATCTGCAGGTGATGGAATTCACCTGACTGCAGCTGAGCTGATCGCTCTGAGGCCGCGTTGCCATGCGCTCAGGCTACCGATGCGCCAGGCCGCCGCATCGGCCCTGGCCGGCGCCTACCGTTCCCGTTTCCGAGGGCGCGGCGTCGATTTTCTCGAGTCCAGGAACTACCAGCCTGGAGATGATATCCGCAACATGGACTGGCGGGTCACCGCCCGAACCGGCAAGGCGCATACGAAGATTTTCCAGGAGGAGCGTGAACGCCCTGTACTGATTGTGCTGGATGCCAGTCCCAGCCTCTACTTTGGCACCCGCGCGCGGCTGAAATCCGTTGCTGCGGGCCACATGGCCGCCGCGATCGCCTGGGCTGCAATCAAGCGCGGTGATCGGATTGGCGGTTTTCTGTTCGCTCCCGGCCGGCACCGTGAACTCCGCCCCGCCGGCGGCCGCAGAGGCGCAATGAGAATGATCCAGGGCCTGGTCGACTGGATTGAGCCCGGGCAAACGGACAGCGTCGGCAACGAGCCGTTGTCTATCGCGCTGGAGCGCGTCAGGCATGCGGTTCGCCCGGGCAGCCTGGTGATCGTGATCAGCGATTTTTTCGGCATGGATGAAACGTGTAACCGCCACCTGTCGCGTCTGCGTCAACACAACGACGTGATCGGATGCCAGGTACTTGACGCGGCCGAGTACCGCCTGCCGGAAGGCAGGTACCCGATCAGCGACGGCCAGAATGCCGCCATACTGGACATGGCGCACAGGGAATCCCGCAATCGTTACGATGCGATGAGCAGCCGTCATATCGATCAACCGCGACGGATGTTTCAGAAACACCAGTGTGGATGGCTGGTGTTGCATACCGATGATGATCCAGTGGATGTACTGGGGCGCGAATTACGTGTCCTGGTCGGACGGCCCGCGTGATGCAAAAAACATGAATGCTGACGCCTCGCCATTACTTGCCCAGTTGCAGGACATCCACAGCGCCGGGCCACCCGCCTGGTGGCCCCCGGCGCCCGGTTGGTGGGTCATGGCCTTACTGGTGTTACTCATTCTTGCTTACCTGCTGAAGAAAGCGCTTGCTTGGCGTGCCGTCAGGCGCCGCCGACGGGCCTGGGTGGAAGCTTTAGAAGCACTGAATCGTGAGCATGATCCGCTACAACAGCCTCATCAGTATCTCGCCGGCCTCAATCAACTGTTCCGTGCGGTCGCACTGAAGGCGTTTCCGGGAACCACTTGTGCCCGCCTGCAGGGCGAGGAATGGGTCGCTTTCATTACCGCCCTGATGCCGGATCAGCAGGCGGCCAATCTGCAAGCGCTGGCCACTGGGCCTTATGAGCCATTGCCGCATTTTGACGCATCGTCGATGAACGAGTGCGCCAGGACCTGGGTGACGCTATATGGCTGAGAGTGTTCCCGCCGTTGGAATGACACTGGCCTGGCCCTGGCTGCTGCTTCTGCTGCCCCTGCCCTGGCTGGTCAGACGCTGGCTGTCCGCCGCGCCGCGTGCAGGCCTGCAGGCCTTGAAGGTCCCCTGGTTTTCCATGATGACCTCCTCTGGTTCAGCCTGGATGAAGAAGCCAGGGCTCGCCGCACTGGCAACCGTGGCCTGGGTTCTTCTGCTGTCGGCAGCAGTTCGTCCGCAATGGGTGGGAGAAATTGAAACGCTGCCGGTCACGGGCCGTGATCTGCTGCTGGCGGTGGACATATCGGGCAGTATGGACACGCAGGACATGGTGCTGGACAACAAGGCTGTGAACCGGCTCGCCGTGGTCAAGAAGGTAGCGGGTGAATTCATTCAGCGGCGCCGGGGTGACCGGGTCGGGCTGGTATTGTTTGGCAGCCGTGCCTACCTGCAGACACCGCTGACCTTCGACACGGAAACAACCGCGATCCTGCTGGATGAATCTGAAATTGGATTAGCCGGCCGGGAAACTGCGATTGGAGACGCGATCGGGTTGGCGGTGAAGCGCTTGCGGGACGATTCAGCCAGTGACCGGGTGCTGGTGTTGCTGACTGACGGAGCCAATACTTCCGGCGAAGTGCAGCCCATGCAGGCGACTGAATTTGCCGCTCGCGAAGGCATGACCATCTATACCGTGGGCGTGGGTGCTGATGAAATGATGGTCCAGGATTTCTTCGGCTCCAGGCTGGTGAATCCATCGGCAGACCTGGATGAGGATACGCTCAAAGCCATTGCTGAACGGACTGGGGGTGTTTATTTCCGCGCACGGGATGCCGAGGCGCTGGCGAAAATCTATGAAGTTCTGGATGAGCTGGAGCCGGTTGAGAGTGACCAGGAAGCTATCAGGCCTGTGGATGAGCTGTTTTTCTGGCCGCTCTCCCTCGCGTTCCTGTTGGTCTTGGCCGCTTTGCTGTTCGCGATGTTGCCGAATATCCGGCGCGGAGTAGTGTCGGCATGAGTGAATTTGAGGCGCTGCACTTCATTCGCCCGCTGTGGCTGTTCCTGTTGCCGTTGGTGCTGATTCTGCCCTGGGCCTGGAAACGGACCCGCCGGCCGGCCGGCGACTGGTCGCGGGTATGCGATCCGCACTTGTTGCGCTGGCTCAGTGTGCGGCAAGTAGCTGACCAGGGAGCGAGCCGGGGGCCATGGCTTGGTGCGCTGGCGCTGCTGACCGTGATCCTTTCGCTGGCGGGTCCGAGCTGGCAAAAACTGCCGGACACTTCTTTTTCAGCGCGGGACGCCCGCGTCGTGGTCGTGGACCTCTCACGTTCCATGCTGGCGGAAGATCTGCGGCCTAACCGGTTGACGCGAGCCAGGTTCAGGTTGGCAGATTTGCTGGCGTCCACTGAAGAAGGTCAGGTTGGGCTGGTCTCCTATGCGGGCGACGCCTACATTGTTTCCCCACTGACCAGTGACATGAATACCATCTCAAACCTGCTGCCGGCGTTACGACCGGATATCATCCCGGTGGCGGGGAGCCGGGCGGATCTTGCGATGGATATGGCGGCATCGCTGCTTGAGCGTTCGGGCCTGAGCCGTGGTGAGATCCTGCTGGTGACGGATTCAGCCACCTCAAGAGACGCGGCGAAGGCCAGGGAGTTGAGCGATCGCGGCATACTGACGTCGGTGCTGGCGGCCGGTACACCGGAAGGTGCGCCGATTCCCAGTGGCGGCGGTTTTGTCAGTGACCGCTCTGGCAACGTGGTCATCGCCCGGCTGGATCGCGCAGCGCTGCAATCGCTCGCCAGCGCCGGCGGCGGCCGGTACAACGAACTGGGCTCAGCACAGGCGGATGCCGGACTCTGGCTGGAGCAGGAAGGCAGCGAGTTTGCCCGTCGCGATGACGCACTGGGAGAGCGCTGGAAGGACATGGGTCCATGGCTGGTGCTGTTGCTGCTGCCGCTGGCCATGGCAGGCTTTCGCAAAGGACTGTTCTTCTGCCTGCCGCTGGTTTTTGCCGGTGGAATCCTCCACCCCGGAGCAGCCCAGGCAGATTGGTGGGACGACATCTGGTCTAGAAAAGATCAGCAGGCCTATCAGGCGCTGGTCGAACAGGACGCCGAAAAAGCGGCAGCCCTGGCCCGGGATCCTGCACTGTCGGGCGAAGCATGGTATCGCAGCGGCGAGTATTCCAACGCGACGGACGCCTGGGGCCGGGCGGAATCGGCCGATGCCGATTACAATCGCGGCAACGCGCTGGCGCACCAGGGCCAGTACGACGCTGCAATCGCAGCCTACGATCAGGCCCTTGCAAGGGAGCCTGGCATGGAGGATGCAGTCATCAACCGCGCATTGGTTGAACAGATGAAACAGCAACAGGAACAGCAGCAGGAAAACGAACAGGGTGACTCCCAGGAAGGCGAATCTTCTTCCGAGGACCAGCAAGGTGAGTCGCAGGAAGGGGAGTCTCAAGACGGCGAACAGGAAGGAGAGCAGGAAGGGGAGCAGGAAGGCGAACAGGAGGGTCAGCCACAGGACAGTGAAGCCACTGAGCAACAGGGCGAACAGCAGTCAGAACTGTCGGAGGCCTGGTCAGAGGAAGATGCCCAGGCCATGGAGCAATGGTTACGCAGAATTCCCGATGACCCCGGAGGGTTGCTGCGCCGCAAATTCAGAAATCAGCACCAGCGCCGCGGTGCGCCGGACGACGAAACGGAATCTTGGTAAGACAATGGTAAAAGAACTCAATGGATTGATCCGGTTTGCAGTAGCCGTGCTGGCATTGATCGTCAGCCTGCCGGTGGCTGCAGCGGTGCGCGCAGAACTGGATCGCAATCGGATCACAGTGGGTGAAACGGTCATGCTGACTTTTCTCACGGATGATCCAAAACAAAACATGGACGCTGACTTCAGCGCGCTGGAGAAAGATTTTCGGATACTGGACCGCCGTTCTGAAACGCAACTTTCCATTGTCGGCGGACGCCAGACTGCCGTGGTCCGACTGCTGCTGACGCTTGAACCCAGGGCAGCGGGCGATATAGTGATTCCGCCGTTGAACATTGGCAGTGATACCACTCGGGCCTTGACGGTCAAAGTTGACCCGGCACCTGAACTGGAACCGGGTAGCCAGCCGCCGGTTTTTATCGAAGTGGAAATTCTGCCCTCTGATGGCCCCTACTTTGTGCACGCCCAGCTTGGCCTGGTGGTTCGTGTTTTTTATCAGCAAAACCTAACCGAGGCCGCTATCAGTCAACCTGAGCCGTCACCGGCCGTTGTGCGGCTGATGCAGGAAACACCATACCAGGCTGAGCGGGGTGGTGAGCGCTATCGGGTGCTGGAGCGGAATTACGCGGTCTTCCCGGAACGTTCGGGCGAATTGACCATACCGCCGATGCAGCTGACGGGACGGTTGGTGGAGCGACGCACCAGCAGTGTCTGGCAGCCGGCGGTGCGGGGTCGCCGGGTGCAGGTGGAAAGCGAAGCCATTGTGCTGAGTATCGAGTCCAAGCCAGACGAATTCGCCGGCAGTGAATGGCAGCCGGCCCGGGAGTACCGGATAACCCAGCAGGTTTCCTCCGGTGAGTCGCTGCGCGTGGGCGAGCCGGTTACCCGCACGGTGATCATCGACACGGTTGGACTGGAAGAGAACATGATCGTCGAGCCGGCCTGGCCGGAAGTCGCCGACGCAAGAATCTACCCGGATCAACCACAGGGCATTACCAGGGACGATGGCAACTGGGTTTTGGGTCACAAGGAGTTCCGCTATGCCGTGGTGCCTGAAAAGGAGGGCGAATTGGTTCTGCCCGAGCTCAGAGTCGAATGGTGGGACACCCAGAACAATCGAGCCCGGACCGCGGTGCTTGCAGCACAGGCCATCAAGGTGCAGCCATCTGCCCTGGTACCACTCCCGGCGCAGACACCTCTTGCACCGGGCGCCACGGCTCCGGGTGCTGCAGGGTCTCCGGCCTATTCATCGGGCGGGGAGCCCGCCTACTGGCGCTGGTTGACGCTGCTGTTTGCCTCACTCTGGCTGGTGACGATGGCCGCAGCGCTGTTGCTCAGAAACAGGGGGCCTGTGTCGCGTACGCGAAGCCCTGCCGATACAGCGAGTACCACTGAAATGGAGTTGCTGGGTTCGCTCGATAAAGCCTGCGGCGCCGGGGACCGCAGGGCCGCCCGGCGGGCCTTGCAATACTGGATCCAACGGTTTGGACCTCTGGAAGGCTGCAACAGCGTGCTTGAATTCGCTGCCTATATCGAAGACCAGACGCTCAGGGATTCGCTGCTGACACTCGACTCAGAAGGCTTCCGCCCGCCCGCCGGGGAGCAGGTTGAGACCCGTTGGAACGGGTCTGCATTCTGGAAACAGTTCGAGCGCTGGAGGAAAAACCGGGTGGATTTGGAAAACAGCAGGACGGCGTCGATTACAGATCTTTACGCCATGAAAAACCGGCCCGGCAGCTGACAGTTACTGGTTCTTCATCACCAGGCTTTCAATACCGTTGTTTGCCAATTGATTGCGCATGCTGTCAGCTTGACGGGCGCCACTGACCGGCCCAACGCGCACCCGGTGCCAGGTTGCGTTGTTCACGGTTACGGACTGTATCTTCGCGCTGACACCCAGCAGGGCGAGCCTGGCTTTGAGCTGTTCGGCATCGGATTGTTCGCGAAAGGAACCGACCTGCAACACATAACTGCCGGTATCAGATGGCTGCTCGGCGGCCTCGGCTGGCTGGCTTTTTCTGGCCAGTTCCTGTTCCGGAACCACCACTTCCATCTCCGGCAGCACGGTGAAAAAATCATAGCGGGATTTGGGTGGGTCACCGCTGACAGGTGCGACCTCTTCATCGTCAGCAGGACTGCTTTGTGGCGCCGATTCCGCAGTTCCTGTTGACTCGGCGCCCGGTTGCGGAATGTATCCCTTCGACCACAGGTAATACGCAAGCCCCAGGCCGATCAGAAGCCCGGTCAAAAGCCATATCCAGCCCGGGGTGCCGTGGCTCTTGCGGGCTGCCTTTTTGCGCCGGGCCGCCACTTACATTTCCTCTGGCGCAGATACGCCCAGCAAACCCAGCCCCTTGCTCAGCACCATTTTGGTCGCCAGGACCAGGTTGAGCCGCGCATTCCTGAGGTTTTCCTCGTCCACCAGGAACTGGTGCGAGTTGTAATAGGCATGCAGATCAGTGGCGAGGGCCTGCAGGTAGTGAGCCAACAGGTGAGGCGCGCGCAGCCTGGCGGCGGCATCAATCGTTTCAGGAAAGCGGCTGATGGTTCGCATCAGCTGGACCTCGTGTTCTTCGGTCAGTAAATCGAGGGCAACTGCGCCAATGGCTTCATTGTGCCGCTCATCCATCTCCTCGAGGTTCCGGAAAACGCTGCAGATGCGGGCATGCGCATACTGGATGTAAAAAACCGGGTTTTCATGGGTGCGGGATTTGGCAAGGTCGAGGTCGAAATCCAGGTGTTGCTCATGCGAGCGCATCACGTAGAAAAACCTGGCGGCATCCGTGCTGACCTCTTCACGTAATTCCCGCAAGGTGATGAACTGCCCGGAACGGGTCGACATCTGCACTTTTTCACCAAAACGAAATAAAACCGCGAATTGAACCAGCAAAATTTCCAGGCGGTCAGGATCTTCTCCCAGGCCCTTGGCGGCGGCTCTCAGCCGCGCGATATAGCCATGATGATCAGCACCAAAAACGTATATGGCGCGGTTAAAACCACGCTCGAGTTTATTCAGGAAATAGGCAATATCAGAAGCGAAGTAGGTGGCCCTGCCATTTTCACGGACGACGACACGGTCTTTCTCATCTCCCAGTTCAGAGGCCTTGAACCAGGTCGCCCCTTCCTTCTCACACAGGTAACCGTTCTGGTCCAAACGTTCGATTGCATGCTGAACAGCACCGCTTTCTTCCAGTTCACGTTCTGAAAACCACTTATCGAAGAGCACGCCAAAATCGGCCAGGTCATCCTTGATGTCATCGAGAATGTTGTCCAGCGCTGAGTCGAAGAACACCCGGTAGCCAGCATCGCCCAGCAGGCTTTTTGCCCGCGTGATCAGCGCATCCAGGTAGGCCTCGCCTTCACCGCCTTGCTCAATGGAAGGGGGCAGGCCATCCTCGACTTCCAGTCGTGTAAAGCGCCACTTATCGCCGTGGTCCACCCGGACGAGGCGCGCGATATCGTAAATGTACTCGCCCCGGTAGCCGTTATCCGGAAAGCCGACACTCTCACCACACAGTTCCAGGTAACGCAACCAGACGCAAACAGCCAGAATGTCCATCTGGCGTCCGTTGTCGTTGACATAGTATTCACGTTGCACTTCATAGCCGGCAGCAACCAGGATGTTGGCCAGGCTGGCGCCGTATGCCGCACCCCTGCCGTGACCGACATGAAGCGGGCCGGTGGGGTTGGCGGAGACATATTCCAGTGTCACGCGGCTACGTCCAGCCCTGAGGAGGGTTCCGTACTCCTCTCGCTGACGCAGTACGTCCTTGATGACGCCCGTCAGAGCACAACTCTGAAGAAAGAAATTGATAAAGCCGGGACCCGCGATTTCCATCCGATCCACCTGGCGAGAGCGCGGAATCCGGTCGATGATTAATTGCGCCAGGTCCCGCGGAGGTATGCCGGCCGGCTTGGACAGCACCATGGCGAGGTTGGATGCGAACTCCCCGTGTTCTGGTGAGCGCGTGCGTTCCAGCTGGACTTCCAGCTCGGTTTCCGCCGGCAGCACGCCTTCACGTTGCAAATGCAACAATGACTGGGCCAGCAATTCTTCCAAATGTTCTTTCACTGGGTTTTTCTCTTCCCTGTCGGGGCCTGGGCCGGCCTTTGAAGTGTGGTTATTGTAAACCCTTGGAAGAAGGAGCAGAAGCGTTGATCTGCCTGTGGATAACTATGTGCGTAAATGTTCTGAAGCCAGGGGTAGGCAACTCGGCGCTAGTGGGAGGCCGAATGTCATGAAATTGACTGAGATTTATTATCTATAGAATAAACAATTAGATAAAATGTTTTATTGTCAAGATAACTGATAGATGTTTCTTAAGCTCATGATATTTAGCTACGGGTGCATTCTGTGCATAAAAAAATCGCGGAGTGGTACTATCCCAGCGTTATGAAACCAGCGAAGCACAAAAATATTTACCGTTTCATGGAGCGGTCCCCGCAACTGGGTAAGCGCGTCTATATTGATCCCACGGCCTGCGTAACCGGGGCGGTGACGCTCGGCGATGATGTGTCAATCTGGCCCATGACTGTGGTCAGGGGTGACGTCAACTTCATCAGCATCGGCGCCCGCAGTAACATTCAGGACGGCAGTATCCTGCACGTCACGCACGAGGGGCCGTGGCAGCCGGACGGCTTGCCGTTACTGATTGGTGACGACGTGACCGTAGCGCATGGCGCAATTTTACATGCCTGTACGATTGGTGATCGCTGCATGGTGGGTATGGGTGCGATCGTCATGGACGGGGCTGTCATGGAACCCGATTCATTGGTGGCGGGGGGTGCGGTGGTGCCCCCCGGCAAAGTGGTGAAGTCGGGCACACTGTGGCGTGGCAATCCGGCCCGTTATGCGCGGGATCTCAGCGAACGCGAGATCAGTAACCAGGCCTATAATGCAGCGCACTATGTCCGCCTGAAGGATCTTTATCTCGGGGAGCGTTGCTAGGTGGCAGCCGCGATGGCGTTTGGCCTGTTCGTCGCCATCGGTCTGGCGCTGATGGCCGGGTTTCCGGTGGCCTTTACACTGGCGGGAGTGGCGCTGATATTTGCCGGCCTGGGCATGCTGACCGGCCATTTCGACCCGGTGTTCCTGGAAGCCTTCCCCAACCGGATTTTCGGCATCATGACCAACGAGACGCTGATCGCAGTGCCGATCTTCGTGTTCATGGGCGTCATGCTGGAGCGCTCCAAACTGGCGGACCAGCTGCTGCAATCACTGGCACAGTTAATGCGCGGTACTCCGGGCGGCCTGGGTATGGCCGTTGTCATCGTGGGTGCCATGATGGCGGCCAGCACCGGAATTGTCGGTGCAACCGTGGTCACCATGGGCCTTATTTCATTGCCGACGATGCTGCGCAAAGGATACAGTCCTGAGATCTCTACCGGCACGATTTGCGCTGCAGGAACCCTGGGTCAGATCATCCCGCCGTCGATCGTGCTGGTGATGCTGGCGGATGTCCTCTCCAACGCCTATCAGCAGGCCCAGCTGCGGATGGGCAACTATAGCCCTGAGACGGTTTCCGTGGGAGAACTCTTCGCCGGAGCACTGGTTCCCGGACTGATACTGGTTGCCACTTACCTGCTGTACATCGTGATCCTGGCCAGGATTCGGCCCGGCCTGATGCCCCCGGACAGGGCAGAGGGTGATGAACAAGTCAGTGTCAGGCGACTGCTGGTCCTGGCATCCGGCCCACTGGCCCTGATCGTCGCCGTACTGGGGTCGATTCTGAAAGGTATCGCCACACCGACCGAGGCGGCAGCGGTGGGTGCCATGGGCGCCATGCTGCTGGCCTTAATCAGTGGCCACCTGACCCTGGAGACACTCAAGGACGTGGTTTACCGCACCACGCGAATAACCGCCATGGTTTTCATGATCCTGATCGGGGCGTCCCTGTTCAGTCTCGTTTTCCGGGGCTTTGGCGGCGACGAACTGATCGCGGACTTTCTAACGGGATTGCCGGGCGGGGTGGTGACCGCCATGGTGCTGGTGATGCTGGTGATGTTTCTGCTCGGGTTTGTGCTGGATTTCATCGAAATCACCTTCGTGGTCGTACCCATCGTGGGACCGGTGCTGATGGCCATGGGCCTGGATCCCATCTGGCTGGGTGTGATGATTGCACTCAATCTGCAGACGTCGTTTCTCACGCCGCCGTTTGGCTTCTCACTGTTCTACTTGCGCGGAGTTTGCCCGGATTCGCTGCCCACCGCTGCCATTTATCGGGGCGTCATTCCTTTCATCGCTATCCAGGTCCTGGTGCTCGCGCTATTGGCGCTGTGGCCACAACTGGTCACCTGGCTCCCCGGCGTCGTTTATCCCGGCTAAAAATGTGAACCGGGAGCAGGGAAATAAAAATTCTTTGTTACTCGAAGTCCAGGAATAAGGTCAGGCGCAGGTGGAGATCGCTTTTCGGCCGGTAGCCTTCATCGTTTTCGTCATACCTTGTGTAGACAATATTGGGCGTGAAGAAAAAATGTGGACTGGTCTGGAATTCGACACCGGCAAACAGGGTGGTGGCTTTGGATGTTGGATCATACGGCAGATACGAAATATTGTCCGCCTTCGGACTGGGTTCGAACAGACGATCAATGCGGCCGATCAGGATTACTTTTTCCTTCAGCAGGCTCCTGATGAACGTCGAGGCGAGCTCCAGCGGTTTATCATTTTCCCGGTCCTGATTGGAGTACTGGATTCCCCAGGCCAACTCCTTTGTCTGGTAGCCGGCAAATCCCTGGATGGTTGTGCGGTCGGCGGGGCCGTCTCGCCCTTCGTGATCAGTGTAAAAATCCAGGATCCAGTTGGGCGCCGGCTTCCAACTGATGGCCGCCATCAATTTTGGCTGATCGTCGGATTCGCTGCCGATATTGATTTTCGATCCCCACATCACCCGGTAACCGAACGTGCCGGACTCGTTGATCGGACCTTTCAGAGCAACGCCGGTATCCCGGCTTGCGACGCCATGCAGGTCCATCGGCGTCCGGGCGAGATAGCGTGCCCCCCAAATAGATTCGATCAGGTCAAACGTTGGTGTGGGTGATAGCCCGATCAGCAGTTTCTGCCGGCCGATATTTCCGCCAACGTAGAGGTCTTTTGTGCTGACTTCGAAGTCATAGGTTTCAAACTCGCCGGATTGGTTGAGCTCGAATCTCAAGCGGCCGAACCAGTTTTCGGAATACCTGGCATTGAAGGTAAGATAGCCTCGCCGTACCACCAATCCTGCAGCTCCATCGCCCTGGGCGGAGTGGTGGCTGGGTACTGCGTAAAAATCACCGAACAGCAGCCCTCCTGCGCTGACTGAAGGCGCTGCCTGTTGCTGGGCGCAGGCAAAATTCAACCAGCCCAGGCAGGCAAGCAGCATCCCCCATTTAGCAGTTACCGGCAATTTCGCCGGCCTTTAACGCCGATTCACAAAATACTGGGAACCGATTTCCGTCCATGGTTTGACCTGTTCCATGAAGGCCTTCATGGAATCCCAGACCCTGCCTGACATTTCGTCTGCTGCTGCCTGCTCCTCGATCACCTCGAGTGAAGCGCGCTTGAGTTCAGCCAGCACATCATCCGGGAAAGGCCTCAATTCGACAGCGTGCTCGTCCACCAGCTTTTTCAGGGCCTCGCCGTTACGGGCCTCGAAATTGGCATACATATCCATATTGGCTGCCTGGCAGGCGACGACCACGATGGCCTGCAGGTCGGCCGGCAGGGCATTAAAAGCTTTTTCGTTGATGGTGGCTTCCAGCGCGGTGCCTGGCTCGTGCCAGCCAGGGTAGTAATAGTATTTGGCGGCGCGGAACAGGCCAAAGGCCAGGTCGTTCATTGGACCAACCCACTCGGTGGCGTCGATGGTGCCGTTCTGGAGTGCGGTGAACAGTTCTGCCCCGGGTATGTTGACGGGAGTTCCGCCGATCCGTTTGAGAACCTCGCCGCCGAAACCGGGAATGCGCATTTTCAGTCCCTTGAGATCAGCAACGCTGTTGATCTCTTTGTTGAACCAGCCGCCCATCTGTGTGCCTGAGTTGCCGATCGGATAGGGAATGATGCCGAACGGCCGGTAAATTTCATGATATAGCTCCATCCCACCGCCATAGTAGTACCAGCCGTTAAGCTCGCTGGTGGTCATTGCGAACGGAACACCGGAAAAAAACGCCGCGGAAGGAATTTTGCCCTTCCAGTAGTAAGCCCCGCCATGTCCCATTTCGGCCGTTCCACGCTGCACCGCATCGAAAACCTCGAACGGCGGCACCAGTTCACCGCCGCCATAGACTTTCACTGTCAGCCGGCCGCCGCTCATCTCGCCGATAATTTGCGCCAGCTTATTCGCGCCAGTGCCCAGGCCGGGAAAATCACGCGGCCAGGTGGTCACCATTTTCCATTCGAAGGTTTCCTGTGAACCTGTCGTGTTGCCATCACCACAGTCGGCGGTGCCGCTCTGCTTGCCGCAGGCGGCTAACAGGCCCGCCGTTCCGGCTAACCCTGCAACACCTGCAGTTTTGACGAATTTTCTTCTGTCCATGGTTTCTCCGCTCCTAGGTTGATGAAGTCGAACAGTTCGCGGTCCGCAAGCTGTGAAGGCGAAACATGCGCCATCGCTCTGAATATATTCTCGATCCGGCCTGGATGCAGCTTTTTCCATCCGTTGAGCATTTCCTTGATGGCCTGGCGCTGGAGGTTGGGTTGTGAACCGCAAAGATTGCAGGGGATGATCGGAAACTGCCTGAACTCTGCGTAACGGGCAATATCCTGCTCGCTGCAGTAAGCGAGAGGCCGGATGATGATATGCCGGCCATCGTCTGACAACAGCTTGGGTGGCATGGCTTTGAGACGCCCGCCATAAAACAGGTTGAGGAACAGAGTCTCGATGAGGTCATCACGATGATGGCCCAGTGCAATCCGGCTGATGTCATTCTCCCGGGCGAACCGGTACAGCGCACCCCTGCGCAGGCGGGAACAAAGTCCACAAGTGGTTTTGCCGTCCGGAACCACGCGCTTCACCACG
>JAOUCS010000132.1 GCA_029859645.1 Lysobacterales bacterium
CTGAAAAATTGACAGGCCGATCAGTTTCTTTACCAGGTTGACCTTGGCCACGACCGCATAAAAGCCGATCATCAGCAGCATGACAAACACCCAGTAATGGTACATCCCGAGAAACTGCATCAGATTTCATCCCTCGCGGCAAAGGCGTGGAAAATGCTCAGCAAAACGCCGGTCACAGCCATGCCCACGCCGGCCTCGATCAGGATAATACCCAGTTGCTGACCACTGACCGGGTCGGCTGACAGTACCGAGTAATCAAGAAATTCGGAGCCCAGGACGATGCCCGCCAGGCCCACTGCTCCATATAACAAGGCGCCGATGATCATGAGTGCGGTCAGCGCTTTTTGCGGCAGGGCCTGTAGCGTCCGCCCTTCCCCCTCGACCAGCGCATAAAGGATGAAGGCCGCGGCCACCAGGGCGCCGGCCTGGAACCCGCCACCCGGACCGTATTCACCATGAAATTGCACATACAGGCCGAACAGCAGAATAAACGGCACCAGCAGGCGCCCAACCACCCTCGGTATCAGGTCTTCGCGCAAGCCGATCGCGACCAATTCGGGACGAGCCGGGCGAGGCCGTTCCTTGCCGCTGCGGGGAGCCGACAGCAGAAACAGCACACCGATGCCAGCTGTGAACACGACGAACACTTCACCCAGCGTATCGTAGCCCCTGAAACTGCCCAACACGGCCGTCACCACGTTTGGAATATCGATGTATTCGGGCGTCTTCTCCAGGTACCAGGGCGCAACATGCTGATGCACCGGCGCGTTCGGGTCACCAAAAGCCGGCTTATCGAAAGTCGCATAGAGAATCACCAGCGCGGCGCTGAGCACAACCACGACCGATAACCACCGGTGCGGCGTGGCATGGCGCTCATATTCGGAAGTCAATGCAAGTGCGCCGAGAAACAGCACAGTGGATATACCGGCGCCCACTGCCGCCTCGGTCAGGGCGACGTCCGCCGCGTCGAGAATGAAGAAATTGGCAGCGATCAGCAGGCTGAAAATACCGAGCAACATCACCGCAACGAACAAATTCTTCGTACGCACGATCGCGACCGCCGTAATCACCAGCAGGGTCAGCAAAAAAACGCCGAACAGAACTGTCATGAGTCCTGCTCCAGGTCCGCCGCTTGACCCGCATCCGGCTTGATACCTGCCAGCATGGCTGCGCTGGCCAGTGCATAGGACGCGGTCGGACTGGTGATTAACAGGAACAGCAGTATTGCGGCCAGCTTGAATGTCGCCAGCGTAAGGCCAGCCTGCAGCATAACACCGGCCATGACCAGCACCGCCCCCATCGTATCGGTCACGCTGGCGGCATGCATGCGAGTGTACAGGTTGGGCATTCGCAGCGCGCCAATGCCGCCAACCAGCACAAAAGCACCGCCTGCGGCAAGCAGAATCCAGCTGATGATATCCAGAGCAAAGTCCATCAACCGCCTCCCTCACCGCGCAGCTCTTCCTCGCGCCGGGAAGCACGCGACTTAAAGAATTCCAGCACCGCCAGGACGCCGATAAAATTGATCAGGGCGTAGGCCAGCGCCAGGTCCAGAAAGTCGGGGCGGCCCGCCAGGAAGGCAATTACCGACAGCAGCAACACGGTCTTGGTGCCAAACATATTGACGGAAAGCACCCGGTCATAAACGGTCGGGCCGAGCAGGGCCCGAACCAGGGCAAGTGTCATGGTCACCAGCAGGGCGAAAGTAACGACGAAATACACGTCAGCCTCCCCGGAGTTGACTGACCCGGAGATCCATTTCGCCGTTGACAATATCGCGGGCGCCCGATTCGGTCAGTGCATGGACAACGAAGTGCTGACCATCGATACGCAAGGTCAGGGTGCCTGGTGTCAGGATAATGGAATTACCGAGAATCGCCCGGTCAACCGGGTGTGGGCATTTGGAATCGAACTCGGCAACGGTGGGGCTGATGTCCATTTTCGGGCTCAGCACCAGGCGTGTCACTTCCAGGCTGGAACGGATAATTTCCCGCACGAGCCAGCCCCAAAAGCGCAGCAACCGCAGCGTGAAGCGCGGCGCAAAAATGTCAGTATCGAACAGGTGCATGCGGTGCGAGAGATACAACACCAGCAAGCAGGAGAATGCCCCCAGCGCCAGCAGCAAGGGTTTGAAAAAACCCGACCACAGCAGCCATGCTGCCGCCAGCAAGACGGCTAAAACAATGATGCGTGGCAGACGGGATGTCCTTGCATCGGGGCCACTCTCGGCGCTGGGTGACTGGCTCATCTTTTTTTACCCACTGTCGCTACAAGGATAATGGTTGCGCAAGGTTTGATAGACGAGATCCCTGGCCAACGGGTTGGCCGCCACGATTTCTTCGCTATTCGCATCGTTGACTACATGTTCAACGACCTCTTTCAGCAGCACAGGGTCGCCAAGGCAGAACTCGGCGTAGTATGTGGCGTCACGGCGCTGCAGCCGGCTGCCAATGCGGGTTCGTGCCGCGCGCTGGCTGAAGGATTCTTGTTCTTCGTATTGACGGACGATGTTTTTCATCACCCGCTCGTCCGTGGCAACCGCTCCATCAATAAATCCCTGTATGTATCGCACACAAAAAGTGCGGTCTTCTGTGGCCGTATCATCGTAGTATTTATCACAATGTGAAACCAGTTCAGCGGTAGAAAGCGCCTCCACTGGCCAGGCTGATGGCGTCATCAGCAAGCAGCCAGCCATTAAGACAAGAATTTGTTTCAACATTTATCCATCTCCAGTTTCGCTCGTAAACACTTGCGCATTGTCCGCGCCCAGGGCCGTTCTGAGCAATTGATCCAGGGTGCACCGCGCTTCGATCGGATGGCGAAGAGGTTCACCGGCAACAATCCGGTAACAGTTCCGCCGGCCGTGCCTGGTGCGCTGGACGATTCCAGCCTCGTCCAGCCGGGCAATCAGGCGGGTTGCCGTCCGCTCAGTAACACCAATGCGTTCTGCGACCTCGCGCAGCCGCGCATTCGGATTTTCCGCGAGGCAGATCAGCACGTGGGCATAGCTGCTCAGGAACGTCCAGTCCGTTTCAATAGTGCTCATCTGTCATCCGTCGATAGTGTGACATCGGGCGCCATTGTAAGACAGTAAAATCAGGTTTATAGCGTCTACTATTCGGAAAAATCGATGAATATCATCCGGATTTATCAGCTCGCAACATTCATTGCGAGAAATCGGAATTCATCAACTCCTCCCGCAACAATGCGGGGGGGATGGAACCGATGCGCAACAAGGCGTCATAAAATTCACTGGCTGGCTCGGGTTCGCCATGGCGCTCGATATAATCAGCCCGAATCGACTCGATTTCCTGCATGCCGATCAGGTAGCCCAGTACATAAGTCGGCTCGCGAATGTAGATACCCACTTCCAGTTCTGCTGCATAGGGCTCGAACCGCACTTTTTCCACCAGGAAAGCGACCGCCTCATCAAACTCCAGGCGGCCGGTGTGCAGGCTGACATCGAGAATCACCCGTGCAGCACGCCAGAGGCGATTCCGCAGCTGCGTCAGACGCACGTCATCCCCCTGCAGAAACCCCAGTTCGAACATCAGTTCCTCGGTAAACAATCCCCAACCCTCCGAAAAGATGGATTCCCGGATTACGCGCCGCAGCATATTCGGATTCTCGTTGACCTTCAGGGCCTGGGCATGATGTCCCGGATAAGCCTCGTGCACCGCGATGACGGGTATCCAGGCCGTGTGATGGGATCGCAGTCGTTCAGCCTGCTGTTCCGGCGGCATCCATTGCTCGATCGGCGTCAGGTACAACCGGCCTTCCAGGCCTCCGTCAAATGGACTGGCGGTTTGAAAAGTACCGAATGGCGATGAGCGGCGCATCGCGGGTGGCGTATCCAGGGTAATGACTTTCTCACCAGGCGGAAGCGTCAGCACAGAATGCTCCAGCACGAATGATTGCGCCGCATCCATTTGTTGCTGGTACGCCTGCTTGATGTCCGCGGCCTCCGGATGGTCATCTTTCAACCTCTCATAAACCTCGGTCCAGTGCCTGCCCGGCTCAATCCGTTCGGCGACCTCCTGCGCCAACACTTCGGTTTCGTCAAAAGCCCTCAGCCCACGCTGCAGAATCTGTTCTGCATCGGCATCCATGTGCCAGCGATTCTGCAGGATGAAGTCGTATGCTTCCCGGCCCAGGGCCCAGTCACCGTCGGAAACCGGCAACAACTCGCTCTCAAGAAAGGTCAGGTAATCACTCAAAGCGGCATCGGCCCGGTCAAAAACTTCACTGTCCCGGTCGCTCAGGTCAGCAAGACCGCTCCGGCCTTGCTGCAGCGCGTTAAGACTGCGTTGCGTTTGAAAAATCGCTGCTTCCGTGAACCGCTTCGGCGGCCTGTTCAGATTCTGCCTGCCCTGCTCCAGACGCCCGGGCAGCGCTTGCAGCAGTGCTGACAGTTGCTTTACACGGTCCTCTTGGGTCCCGGCAAACTCCGGCTCCAATAACTGCCCGAGGGCTTCGCCCGGTACGTACAGGGCTGCGTCATTTTCCCAGCGGCGCTGTCTTTGAGCCGTATTGATGTCAGAACTCACGATGCCAATCAGCAAGCGCCGGTCCAGGTCCTGCTCCAGGCTGAGACCATGCGGGTCGATGGCCAGTAATTCTTGCAAGGTCTGCTTCTGGCTTGCTATTTCCTGCTCAAACGCTAATGCAGAATACTCAGTCCTGTCCACCCTGGGTGCGCCGGGGCGCCACTGATCGACGTATTGTGCTGCCAGCCGGTTCAATTGCTCCACATTGGCAGGTCCGGAGGAACCCGGGCCGCAGGCTGTCAGCACGACGAGGAGCAACAGCGGAATATACCGCAAGACGGCAATTTCACACTTGCGTGTGTTGTAGATCGGTCTTGATGATTCCGGCGTGCGGGCCACTTTCATCTCGTTCAAGGTCATACAGGTCACCTGCCGGAATTCTTTGATGGCTCAATTGTAGCCGTATTTTTTGCCGGTCATCATCGTCAAGTTCAAGATCCGCCAGCGCCCTGTTGGTCAAGGCCCTGGATTTTGTGCCAACCCCGAGAATGATCGCGCTGACTTCAGGCTGGTCCAGTACCCACTTGGCGGCAACCAGCTCCAGCGGAACATCATGCTTCCGGGCGATGGAAGATAGCACTCGCAACAGACTCTGGCAGAGCTCCCAGCCACCCGCCTCTTCGATGATCAGGCGATACTTGGTCAGGGACCGGTTCATCCGGCCAGGCGGGGGTGCTCCAAGATACCTTTCACCCAGGAAACCCCCGGCCAGCACACCGTATGGCAGCAGGCGCAAACCGCGCTCATTACACAGGCGGGTCATCTGTTTTTCAGGACGACGGTCCAGCAGTGAATACTGCACTTGCGCGGTGACCAGGGGAATGCCCTGCTCCACCATCTGGCGGGTGTGGTCGGTATTGAAATTTGTCACCCCCAGCAAGCGGATTTTTCCGGCCTGCTGCGCTTCCAATAACCTTTCCGCCATCAATTCAAGTCCGGGTACGGTGCTGTCCCACCAATGAAACTGTACGAGGTCGAGCCGCTCCATGCCCAGGCGTTGCAGCGAGCGATTGATCACCGCATCGACGTCGCCGGCGGTCAATTCATGCAGCGTCGCCTTGTCCGGCACCAGCTTGGTGTGCACCTGGATAATGTCCGGATCTGGCAAGCTGCGTCGAAAGCGCCCGATCAGGCTCTCCACCCCGGTGTAGATATCTGCGCAGTCAAAAGTAGTAAAACCCTGCTCGACCAGTTCAGCAAAGATGCTGAGAGCCTCCGCTTCGCTTGCAGGGCCACCTCCGTGGTCAGGCGTCAGCTGCCAGCAGCCATTGATCACTGGAGCGATTGAGTAACCCGGTGCAAGCCGGATCCGGCCCGATTCAGTCATCATCAGCCTGCGGCAAAGGCACCACCGTAGTCTCACTGTGGCGGAAAGTCTTTTTGCCAGTGCGAGTAATCCGGAACCGGGCTCCGCAATGTGGATCAGGGCAGGCTATCTCGGCGTCGGTGGTCATCCAGTCATTCGCGTGGGTCATGCGCTGCTTGGCGGGAAGCATGGGCAGTATCGCCGCCAGCGCATAGATGGAAAATGGAACACCGGTCGGAAAGCTCAGGTTTTCGCCCGACAGTTCAAAATAGTCTCCGGGCACATGGTTACAAACCATCTCCTGTGGTTCACCCATGACTTCGACGCGTAAGTCCCAGAGTTCGAATTCATCGTTTGGCAAGGGAACACCTGCAATAGTCAGGATACTTTGAATATACAATATACACGCACCAGCCTGAACCGGGACCCATAGTGGATCAGAACAGTATAAAGAAGCACGAAACAGACCGATCAAGGTTATGGATTTCCGTTGCCATGCTGGTCTTTTTCACTTTGCTGACTTTTGCCAACAGCTGGCACGACGCACTGGTCTTTGATGACAAGATGTTTGTAGGTCCCGGCTCGGAACAACGACTGGATAGCCTCAGCGAAGCTTTTACCCGTGATGTTTGGAATAGTGGCTCGGGTCTTTACCGACCGCTGCTGCTCATTGATATTGAGTTGCAGAGCCGTTGGTTGGGCGAATCGCTACCAGGCTATCACCTGGCGAACATTTTGCTACACCTGCTCACCACCCTCACCTTGTTCGGGTTTTTAAGATATCTGTTACGCACCTTCCAATCTCCGGATGAAACCAGCGACTTCTACGCGCTATTGGCTGCATTGACCTTTGCTGTCCACCCGGCGCATACGGAAGTGATCAATTCCGTGTTCAACAAGTCTTCCATGTACGTCTCTTTGGCCGCCATTACCGGTCTTTGGTGGCTTCTGTCAAACCTGAAAACGCGCCCCGCCCGCGGCTGGATCGGATTGGGACTGATCTACAGCATCGCCGTCCTGTTCAAGGAGAGCGCACTCATTTTGCCGGGTATTGCCGTGGCCATGATCGTTCTGGTCACCGAAGGCCCGTTGAAGGCGCGAGTACGTCGTTGTCTTCCCGTGTTCTGGCTGCTGATTCCCATCGCGCTCTATTTCTGGATAAGGACCACGGCACTTGCGACTGTTGGAGGCGAGGAAGCGAGCGAAACAAATGCACTGATTTCCCTGTTAGAACAGACCCGTATCGCCAGCGAAACACAGTCGTTGGCAGGCATTGCAACTTTCGGGCGAGGTTTGGCCATTCTTGCATGGCCCTATCCGCTCAGGCTTTATTACCCGGAACCTGGGAATCTGGCTTATATCGCCTACATCAGCGCGCAATTTGCACTGGGCGGTTGGGCTGTTTACCTGCTGGCAAAAGGCCGACCGATGCTGATATTTTCATTGGTCTTTTACTATCTTGCCCTGCTCCCATCGATCCGACTGATCACCATCGATAGCGCGACGCTCCATTTGTCGGAGCGTTACCTTTACTTCCCATCGGTCGGGCTGGCCATTGCCCTGGCATTTGGGTTGCGGGCACTGGCCGTTCGTGCAGGGCGCAGAACTCTGGTCATCGTTATGTTGCCCTTACTCCTGGTGCTGGCGACCATCAGTTGGGACCGCAATGCTCAATGGAAAAGTGAAGTTCTGCTGTTCGAGACCGAGTATCAACTGAGCAAGGGCAGTGATGACGCATTACGAATCCTCGTTGCTGCCCACCACAAATACGGCCGCCATGAAAGGGTCGCAGAAATCTGCGACGAAAACCGGTTGGAATTTCGAAAATCCTACCAATTCGCCTTTGCCTGTCTCTCCAGCTATCTCCATCAAGAACGATTGGATGACGGCCTTGCCGCTCTGCAGGAGCAGGCCATGCACGGCAGGGGTTGGTTACCGGCGCGTTTATCTCTGGCGTCGCTATACCAGCTCCGCAAACAGTACCAGCAGGTTGTCGAGCAGTACGCGGATATCATCGAACGAACGGTTGAACCGGCCTTAAAAGACTTTTATAAAGGCGAGATGCTATTGGCGGTTTATCCTGACGACCGGGAACAACTGGAACTGGCCCGTCGTCTTTTCCAGCAGGCGCTCGCTCAAGATCCTGATCTCGATTCCGCTCGAATGCGTATCGAGCGGATTGACAGGAAGTTGACGAATATCGACGCGCTGTACGCACCTGCCGATTCAAATTGATTACAGATGGACTTTCACCCAATGGATTATGACCTGTTTCACTGTTTTGCACGCCGCCGGGTCAACGCCGCCCGGCGTATTGACGGCTTACCCACCGGGCACCGGTTGGGGGGCGTCCACGGGCATACGTTTCACATCACCGCCATGACTGCATTGACCGGACAGGGACCTGCGGGCCTTGAACAAAAACTGGCACTTTGCGTTGCACCGCTGGATTTTGGTTTCCTTCCGGATCACATCGACCACCCCACGGATGAGCATATCGCCGGGTGGATACAAACACGCCTCAATACCGGGTCCGCTGTTCCCCATGTTGGCGTTCGCAGTGCCCCGGACTGGAATACCACCCTGGCCCCTGGCGGGCGCCTCGTGGTATGCCATGTGTTCGAATTCGACGCTTCGCACTGGCTGCCCGGCGTGCCTGACGACCACCAATGCGCGCGGCTTCATGGACATCACTTCTCGGTCGCCATCAACGTCGATGCGAGCGCTTCTTCTGCAGACACAATGGCGCTTTACTCCCGCATCGAGGCCGCATGGCGACCCTTGCAAAAGGAACTCGAGAATAATTGTCTGAATGATATTCCCGGCCTGGAAAACCCGACCAGTGAAATCATATCCCGGTGGATTTTCAGCAGGCTGAAGGGGCAGCTGCCCGGGCTGGCTTACATCAATGTCTGCGAAACCCGCAACGCCGGTTGCAAATTTGACGGCGAAACGTTCAGCATCTGGAAAGACCAGCGGTTCGAGTCTGCCATCCCCAACCCGGCCGCCTCTACCCCCAACCAGGTGACCGGCAGAGGCTACCAGCTGCGGATCGTCCTGCAATCACCGCTGGAAGAAACTCTGGGCTGGGTGTATGACTTTGGAGATGTCCGCAGGGCGTTCGAACCTTACATGCAACAACTCGACCATCGCTACCTGGAACAGTTTGTGCCTGGTGAAAACGACGGCTGCCTGGAATTGGCGAAATGGCTGATGAATGAATTGTCTACACCCCTGCCTAAACTGCAGCGGATCGAACTGTTCGAGTCGCCCTTTGCCGGGGTGATACTTTCCAAACCCGGTGCACAGCCGCGCCTGGCCTACCCCATGATTTAAAGGCTGTCAGCCCCCGAAAGATTCGCACAAAGAAGGCGGCGGAATCGTGGTCAGTTCATTCCTGCCCTGATTTCGCTTAATATCAGATTTTTAAACCGTGAATATGCAATGAACCTGGGGGATTTGACACCTGCACCTGAGCTTTACTGGTTCTGCCTTGCCCTCC
>JAOUCS010000040.1 GCA_029859645.1 Lysobacterales bacterium
CCCAAACCCAGAAAAAATATCAGCAACAAAGCCGAGCAAAATCGATCATTCAACCTGAACATACCCAAATTATGCCCCAAAACCATGAATATGGCCTGAACAGCCCAGGATTAGTCCCAAGAGCTGTAGTGTGCCCACGCGGGTTGCAAACCTAATCCTCAACCCGCCGCACTACTCTGAACCCGGTAAAGTCGTTGCGATCGCCGTTTTTCAGATTAAACCGCGCGGGTAAGCGGATCTCGCGCGAACCGGTGAACCAGGAGCCGCCACGGGTCATGCGTGAGCTGCAGATACCGCGTCCCCATGAGCTGCCATCGGCCGGCGCGTCCAGGTAAGACAGGTTCATGCAATCCAGGGTCCACTCGGCGACGTTGCCGACCACGTCATGGATGCCAAAGGCATTGGCCCTGAACGATCCGACCGGCAGGGTTTCTATGGCCACACTGTCGCTGCAGTCCTCATGTTGCCACTTGAAGCCGGATTCGCCGCCTGCGATATTTCCAAAGTCACAGACGCTCGAGGGGCTTCCGCCGAGCCAGTCGCTTTCTTCTCCTGCACGCGCAAAATACTCCCACTGGCTTTCGCTGGGCAGGCTATAGGACTGCCCGGTTTTTTGGCTCAGCCATTGGGTGAATTCCTGCGTATCATTCCAGGAAACCATGATGACCGGACGCGCGCCACGGCCCCAGCCATTATCGGGTGGACGATTCTTGCACGCGCCGTCAGCCACGCAACGATCCCATTGCGCCATCGTGATTTCGAAAACGCCTACAGCGAAGGGTTTTGCCAGCGTGACCATGCGCCTGGGGGTTTCCATCTTCAGAGCCAACGGCGCACTATCCTCGGATCCCTGCCAGAAGGAGCCCGCCGGAACGACCACCATGGTGGGGCACTCGGGGCAATCCTTGAAAGTCTTTCCGGGCCGCAGCGTCAGGTCGTCGATGGCTTCCAGCGCCCTGGCCACATTTCTGCCTTTGGGAAAGGCATTGACATAGGATTGGTAGCCGTCGATCGTATTCAGTTTTTGCGCTGCCTGGAAAGCCTTGTTGTCGTTGAGGTCACTCTCGATTTCCCGCCGCAGTGCCCTGGCGGCATCACCATGCAAACCGCCCGGCCATTCCGACAGGTAGCGGTCCATTGATGCCAGGGTCCGTTCGGAGCGGGCCTGTTGCCAGGCAGCTTCATCCTGCTGAGCCTGTTCAAGCCGTTCCCTTTGCGCCGCTTCTTCAGCACGTTGTAGCTCGTGCAGAAGAATATCGGCATCTGCCACGTGGTGGCCTTCGGGAAAGTTCTGCAGGTAATTTTCAATAGCACCCCGGGTGCCTTCCGCCTCTGCATAGCCCCAGGCCTGGTGATCCAGCCTTTCCAGGTGGATCAGGGCCTGATCTTCGTGGATGGATTCCGGATAGTCCTGCATGAATTTCTGGTAGCCGTAGGCCGTATCGGCATCCAGGGCTGATTTCCAGCGTGCCGTTTCCTGCGGCGAGGCGAAACCCGATTCGCTGGATGCAGGGGTAGCGTCCTGTTCGCCAGCCGAAGGATCGACCCCCGGCTCCGGCGCCTTTCCCGCGAACAGGTAAATGACCGCAGCAACCAGGATCACCGCAAAGACGCTCAGCAGCACGAGGGGTAGCCATTCACGACCTTCCTGTTCGACCCCGTCGGCGATGGCTGGCGTTCTTCCGCTTCTGGAAGTCGCGGACTGGCTGAATGCCGGCCTCCATTGCCCAACAGTCTGTGGCCGGGCATCAGGCCTGAGTGCCAGTCCTTGCCGGATGGCGTTGTGGACGACCGAAAAAGCCTTGTCCGGCACCAGTGATTCAATGGGAGTAAGCGGATCGGTTTCGCCTTCGCTCAGGGCCCTTTGGCGTTGCATGGCAGCAACCGGGATTTTTCCACTGACGCAGCGATACAGCGTTGCTGCCAGGCCGTAGATGTCGGTCCATGGACCGATCTGGCTCTCGGCTTCAGATTGCTCCAGCGCAGCGTAGCCCTCACTCCCCAGTTTCCAGCGAGTCGAGGTGCCTGCTTCAATGCGCTGCCCGGCGGCACCGAAGTCCAGCAGGATGGGCTGGCCGTCCTCGGTGATGTAAATGTTCGCCGGCTTGATGTCCTGGTGAACCAGGCCTTTTCCGTGGATGTATTGAAGCGCGTCCAGCAGTGGCCGCGACAGCGCCAGTACTTCTTCCGGCCTGAAAGTACCGCTGCGCTTGAGTAGCTTATCCAGCGGCTCGCCGCGGTAATGAGGCATCAGCAGGTAGGCGGTACCGTTGGCCTCGAAGCAACGCAGGATCTCGACAATGTGGGCATGCTGAAGCCCGGTCACCAGCCGGCCCTCTTCCAGAAAATGGTTCAGACCGGAACGGTAGGCGGCCGACTGCTGATCCCCTGCAGGCCGGAGTTGACCACCTTTGCCGCGGGTCACGAGCTTTCGTGGCAGATACTCTTTCAGCGCGTAGGACTGATTCGACTGCAGGTCCGTCACCAGGTAAGTGACACCGAACGCACCGTGCCCCAGTTCCCGGTCAATGCGCAGCTGGCCAATCACGGTGCCGGGCGCCAGCGCCAGTGAAACCTCGGTCATCAGGCTTTACCGCCTCCATCCGGGCTGCGGGGTCTGAGCTCGAGCGTACAGCGTGCATCACCCAGCACCAGCACATCACCCGGTTCCAGGAACATGATTTCACCTTCCAGGCAGGGCACGCCGTTGATCGATGTACCGTTGCTGGAGCCGAGATCAGACACGGTCAGTTCCCTGAACGTTCCATTCAGGCTGACATGCCGCCTGCTGACGGCCGGACTGCTGATCACCAGGTCCGTATCGCCGCGGCCGATGATGACATTGATGGCATTTTCACTGACGGCGCAGCAGTCTTCGAATTCTGTTCCATCCCTGAGTGAACCGGATATACGCAATTCGCTGTCCAGCAGTACCGGAATCTCTGCCGCTTCATCGGCTGTCTCTGCCACCGGCGGCTCCAGGTTCTCCTTTTCCGCGTTTTCCAATTCGGAGCTTCGCTCAGGGCCTGAACGACGGATTCGGTGGGTCACGTAGCCCAGGCCGCCCGCCAACAGGGCCGCCAGCAACCAGAACCAGACCGCCAGGCCGGAGCCCTTGTCCTCGAACGGTGGCAGAGAGTCCGGAACCGGTTCCTGCAGAGCGTGTTCATCAACATCCGGCATATCTTCTGCAGGAGGTTCGGTGGGTTCCTCAATCACTTCTTCAAGGGATTCCTCAGCTTCGGGTTCCGGTTCAACTTCGGGTTCCGGTGCGGGTTCCTCGATCGTTTCTTCGATCTCGGGTTCCGGCTCAGCCGGTTGCGCGGCATTGCAATCGAACTCGCGTAGCGCGATGCCCATCTCTGTGAAGATCTTCAGCAGGGTATCGCGCCATTGGTAACGGGTTGCGGACGATACCTCCATGCTCTGAATATCATCGGCCAGGCTGACTCCCACCAGGTTCCCGCAGCTGTCCACGAGGGCGCCGGTGACATTGGGCAGGGTGGATTCTGATGACAGCGATGGCCGGTTATTCTCGCTGAACACATCGACCGTGGCAGACATGTTCAGCGGTGGTTTGCCTTCGGCAATCAGTTCGGCGGGAGGGAACGCGGTCAGCCAAACTTCATCGCCCTGCATGAGGCGGGTGGCTGCCAGCGTGAGTCCCCGTCGTGTGAGCCCTTCCACGGCCAGGACCTGTAATCCCTCGAAGGTGAATTTGCGTTCTATCTGCGCCGGGCGGCCATGCCGGATGATGTCGGTGCCACCGTCAAGAACAATGATTTCGTCTCCCACAGAAGCGAAATCTTCAGGCACCAGAACCAGTCCGGTATCTGACAGGACCACGCCGGTGGTCGGCTCGACATGCGTAGCCGACACCAGCCTCAACACGGGAACCGTCCACGAGGGCATCGACCCTGGCGGCAGGACATAAGCCTCGCCGCCGGTTTCCAGTGCCTGGGACAGCACCGGGCCGCTGACCGCCATCAGCCAGCAAAGGCAGCAGCAACAGATCCAGGTTCGGCCGCTAAATCGTCTCAAGTGCAGTGTCTCAGGGTGAATAAAGTCGATTGATCAGGTTGTCCAGGCAGTACTGCCCTGCCTTGTTCAGCGCATTTTCCTCCTTGCCCTGCACCACGTTTTGAATGAACACCAATATCGACGCCATCACCAACGCCAGTAGCGTGGTTGAGAATGCGACACCCAGGCGTTCGGTGACCTGGTACAGCATGTCCGGACTTTCTACATTAGCGCGGTCACCGGCATAGTTCAGCGCGAGCATGATACCGATAACCGTGCCGATGAATCCCAGTGATGGGATCACCCAGGTGATGTAGCGGATGATGTTGTAGCGCAGATCGATTTCATGCAGGTAAAGCTCAAGGCTGGAGTTAAGCAGGGAGTTGGTCTGGTCGGCCGAGTGACTCAGGTTGAAACCCAGCACACAGCGTTCGATCAGGCGCGGAACGAAACAGACTTCCCGGTATTTGCTGGCGCGCACTTTCTGGTAGATCGGTGTCATGTCCTCGCCAGGCCGCAGCACCGTTTCCTCGTCTTCGGGCAGGTAATTGCGATCAATCTGGCTCTCTTCCAGGCGCCCGGCCCGCCAGCGGATGGACAGCTCGCCAATCCCCACAAAAAAAGCCAGCCATAGCAGGTTCTGGACGGTGAAAGGCCAGGAACCCCGATTGATGTCCAGCAGGATCGACGCGGCTTCCGGGGGGAGCAACTTGGAGAGCAGGGCAATAACGACCACTGCAGTGACCAGGCTGACCAGGAGGGTTATGAGTCGCACTATTTGTATTCCTCGATATTACCGGTCAGTGGGTTTCTCCTGGGGTTTTCCAGGATCACCTTGGGTTTGGGCAAGTCAGCCAGGATGTCGTCGAACAGCAATGGCTTGCCGCGTACCGAGTATCCTTCCCTGAGCTGCACCCGTGCGCCCTTGCCGAACAGGCTGACCAGTTGTTCCAGGGGCACCTCGTAATCACCGAACCGGATCCGGTCCTGGGCGCCCAGGATCACTCTCAGGCTGCGAATCCAGCGGCCGTTGCGATGCAGAAAAGTTCCGTTACTGGAGTGTTGATCCTTTATCGCCAGGTAGCCTTCTTTCGTCACCTCGATCCGCGCATGAACCCTGGACACGGAATCATGGTCCAGGGTGAGGTCACAGCCGCGCGAGCGCCCGATCGTTTTGTCATCAGAATTCATGTCGCTATGATACATTGTAATTTCCTTTGCAACAGGTAGCGCATCGATGATTTTCAGGCGGAACAAATCGGACCAACCCTCGGAAAGCAGGACGCCTGTGATGCGTGGCAGGGACAGCGCAGAAAACAGGGATAACCCGCTGGCTCGAAGGTTTCATCCCGAAGATGAACCTGACACCATCGACCTCCAGCAGCCTGAAGGGTTCAACGAGGAACCCGGAACGGCCGATCTTGCTGCAAAGTCAGCGGCTGGCGAATCGGCCGGGTCAGTCGCCGCAACTCCCGCCGGCACGCAGCTGGGCGTTGTCTTCATGGTGGTAGAAACCGGCAAATTCTATGTTCAGCCGGGCAGCGATGAAGATATCGTCTATCTTGGCGATGAACCGGTGCTGGCGCCGACGGAGCTGCGCCCCGGCGATCGCATCAAGGCGGGAAAATACGAGCTCTGCCTACTGCGCCAGGGCCAGGAATGAGCCGGCGTTGGCCCTGGCCAGCGACTCCATGAACTCAACCGTCCCGCGATACTTGAAGTAATCCCCAACGGTCACTGCATGGATCTCCACCGGCTTGGCGTTGGCCACCGTGATGTTTCTTACCAGGCTGGAAGGCCCCAGGTTATTGTTGAAAGCGGGATTGGGCAGGCCGTCACTGATCAGGATAATGGCGTCAGCCGGACTTTGGTAGGCCACGTTGAAGGCGCTGATCAGAGAAGAGGACCCCTCGAATTTGCGCGACAGGGACTCGAGAAAGCGCTTGGCTTCATATTCTGACTGATCCGACATTTTCGCCAGGCTGCCGTCGGCCGGCCAACGATAGTACTTGGGTCCGGCGTCCTGCTGCTGGAATCCAAGAATGGCAAACTCGTAGCCGCTTTGCAGTGATTCCATTCCGCGAATCACGGTGCGCCGGACCAGTGATTCGTGGCTGGACAGGTACTTGTTCATGTCGACCATGAACAGGATGCGTTTTTTGTCGGTCTTCAGCCCAAGGAACCGGAAAGTGACCTGGTTACTGCCTTCTTTTTCGGGCGTGACGACCGGTTTGGGCGGTGGAGGAGGGGGCTGGTCGTTACGCGCTTGCTGCTCAGCTTCCAGTGTTTCCAGTTCACTCGAGACGATTTCCTGTTGAGCCTGCAATTGCTGGTGCCGGGTTTGCGCCGCCAGCAAGGCTTCCAGAATGTTTTTGCTGCCTTCTTCGGTCTTGTCGAGCATGGCCTGGGTTTTACCGGCCAGTTCCTCCAGGTATTCGAGGTCACCCTGGGACCGGACCTCTTTCTGGTAATCCGGCATCAGGATAATGGTAATGATGATAAAGGCGCCCATGGCGGAGGCGAACAGGTCAACTGCAGAGAGCGAGTAGACCTCGAAGTTACGCCGCCGCGATTTCACCGTGAAACTCCGACGAAATCACCACCATTTTGCCGTGCAAGGGTTTGCAGAAACATCACCAGGCCGCGGTTTTGTGTGTAGTCGCCAATAGCCACGGTATGGATTTCCTTGCTCTCACGCCGGTTCAGGCTGGTGATGTCCTGGACGATAAAACCGGGCGCATTGTCGGGTTCGCCATCGCTCATCAGGATGATGGTGTCGGCCGGATACTGCATTGCTGAGAGTATCGCGTAATGAGTGGGCGTCGACCCAGCAAACCTCCTGGCCAGTGACTGGATAAAGTTCCTGGCGGAATCCAGGTTGCCTTCGGTGCCCTGCAGCAGTCCACCGCCTTCCGGAAAGTTCCAGATAACGGGTGACGGATTTCCCTGGTATCCGATGATGGCAAATTCATTGCTTTCATCCAGTGGTTCCAGCACTTCAAGCACTGATTTCACCATCAGGTCGGTGTAGGACAGCATACTGCCGGACATGTCCACCACGATAACGAATGATTTTTTCTTGGTGGCGAGGCCAAGAATGGAAAACTCAACGCCTGCGGTCAGCGCTTCCGGTTCCGGCTCTTCAATGATCTCTTCCACCGGTTCAGGTTCTTTAACCGGCTCCTCGGCGAGTTGGGTCTTTATATCGGCCATTTCCTTACGAATGCGGGATATTTCGGCCTCGATACCCCGGTTTGCCTCGTTCATGTCCTGGACTTCACTTTGCGACACCTGCTGGTCCGACAGCATCTTCGCTATTTCACCCGATGCCAGGCGGCGCAGTTCCTGGATTTCCTGGGTTCTCGAAAACGCGTCGTCCGAACCCGCATTGCGATAGTACGGAAACAGGATCATGACCAGCAGGATAAAAGCGCCCAGCGCAGACGCGAACAGGTCGATCGCGGAAGTGGTAAATACTGAAGTTTCTCGATTGGGTCGTCGCATGGGCCATTGCAAACTATCAAAAAGGTGCAGCAGGGGCAATCGGCGGTTGACCTTGGCGGTTACCGCCGTAATCTATGGGGGATGAGGGTCTTGCTCACATGGCTGTTGTTGGGTGCCTGGCAGATGGCCGCGGCGCAGTCCGGCATGGTCTCCGAGGCCCGGCCTGCTGAATACATGATCTACCAGTATCCTGACATCTCCCTGGTGGTAAAAATCGAGGCGCCCGAGGTTGCATTCGAATCTGAAATATATGGCCAGGAGAACGCCCTGATCAATGCCTCTGAAGTGCCATCCAGCCGGATCGGCCCGATCTACCAGGTCATCGACGCGATCGGCAAGCCACGTCAGATAATGATCAAGATTACTCCGGCACGCGAAGTAGATCGGTCACGCATCAACTTGGAATTGATCCAGTTACCGGAGAAGGACTGGAACACTCCCGCATTCGCCCGGGCCTACAAACTTTTTGCGCAAGGCATCGAGAAGGTTCACTCCAGCGATTCGAGCACCTGGGCGATGAAGACCTACTCGCTGCGAAACGCCGCCCAGGCTTTCGCAAATATGGGTTGGGAGGAAATGCGTTTGTGGTCCGAGTTTTACGCTGCACACCTTGCCCTGCATAAACTCAACGATGTGTTGATGGCGATTGACCTGGCGCAGCCGGTGCGGACTGCGGCCCGCAGAGCGGGTTTCGAGGAGATCGAACTGGCCACCCTCGTGCTCGAGGGCGAAGCATTGGAGGCGGCTGCCGATGCGTCAACCGGCGCGGTGCGTTACCAGCGCTATGAACAACTGCACCAGGTCCTGGACCAGGTTGTGATCATGGCGGATCAGCTGGGCCTCCCTTCTGAAAAAGCCAGGGCCCTTTATGCAGACGGACTGGCCTACGAGCAACAGGATCAGATGGATGAAGCCGTCAGCAGGTTCCGAGCGGCCCTGGATGTATCCCTGACCACGGACAACGTTGAATTAACCAATGAAATTCGCGGAACCGCAGCTGTCGCTTATGAATCGCAAGGCAGCACCACCGGTGCGATAGAGCTGTTGGAGGACATCGGCGCAGACCTCGAAAGCGATGCAGGGCAGGAGTATGTCGATAATCTTTTTGACAAAGGCAGAATACTGAACAGCACCTATCGGTTTGCAGAGGCCTCCCGGGAATTGCAGCAAGCCCTGACTCTCCGGCAAGCCAATGCGGCATCCGGACCCTGGGGCCCAACCGGCCTGGCATTGGCCTGGTCATGGTTTTCAATGGGCGAGTTCGAAAAAGCCCGCCTCCTGATCCTGGAATCCATTCCACGGACAGAGCTGGAAACCAACAGGGAAGCGCTGGTCAGAGCGTATGATGTACTTGCCCGGATTCATCGCCAACGCGGGCAGTTTGGCCAGGTTTCGCGTTACCGGGAACAGCAGGAAGCGCTGCTTGATTCTGATGATTCGCGCGCCCGATTCCTGGTGGCAACGGCTATTGACCGTTGGAGGAAAGATGGCTCCGGTTCCTCCGCTGCTGTGAACCTGATGGGGCAGGGCAGGCGCCTCGCCGCTGCAAATGGACAAAGCCTGTTGGCTCAGCGGGCCGCCATGTATGAGTGCCTGCTGAACAATGACCGGCGTGGTTCGGCGAGTTGCAAGGCCGCCAGCGTGAGCACTTCCTTCCAGGCTTTGAGCGCAAGTGGTGTTCCATGGCTGGTGCAGGAGGCCGGTCTGCTCAGGGCCAGCATCCTCAATCGCGAAGGCCAGCGAAGCCAGGCCCGAACCGAGATGGAAGTCGTGCTGGATGGCCTGCTGTTTTTCCGGCAAAAACTGCCCGGCGTGCTGGGAAGCTGGTTCTGGTTATCCAGAGAGTGGGTTTTTGAGGAGTACCTGGAAGCAGCGTCCGCCGGTTCCAATGGCAGACAGGCACTGATTGCCCTGGATCGGGTGCGCCTGGCGTACAACCCGGAGCCCTGGTCGGGGCAAGAGGAGGAGCTTCGGGCCCTGATGGCACGGGCCGAATCTGCGACCGGACCCGCCGCGGCGCAACTGGCAAATCAAGCGGACCAGCGGTGGCGAGCGCTCAAGCGGGGCTTTACGCCTCGAATCCCGCCGATTGACGCGGTTGGCCTTGAGCGGCGCCTCGGCGGCCTGTCCGGGGATGAAAGTATTCTCAGCTATTATTTCAGCCCAGCTGCAGCCTATGCCGTGCTGGCGAAGCGCAATGGCGTGTCCATGGTCAGGCTGGCCGGCTCAAGCGCCTTGACGGGGCAGCTGGACCGCTTGCGGCAGAGCTGGGAGGAGAACAATGGCGATCCATTGCCCTACCTCGATGCCCTCGGCCGTTCTCTGCTGCAACCGATTGCAAAAGACCTGACTCGTAAAATTTACCTGTTGGCTGCGGGACCGCTCCATGCATTTCCATTCGACGCGCTGCGGTTGAATAATGAATTCCTGGCTGAAAATCACCAGGTGCTTAACCTGGTGAGCCTCGCCGGCTCCTCGCAGGTCGGTAATGACCTGGCCAGTGGCTTCAGGGATTCCGTCTTCCTCGCCGGCAATCCCCAGGCCGGCCAGGACCTGTTCAGTTACGACGTCCCTGTCTCGGCTGAAGTCAACGCGGTTCGGGATGCGTTTGTCGGACCGGGTTTGAACATTGTTCAGGGTGTGGCATTGCAAAATGACGAATTTCAGGATCCCAGGTTTGCAGAGGCCGGTCTGATACACCTGGCGATACCCGGCACGCTGGACCTGGCTATACCGGATGATTCCAGGCTCCAGATGTCCAGGACCAGTAAAGAGTCCGTTGAGAATAACCTGCGTCCTGAAGCCATACGGGGATTGAATTTAAATGCCAGCCTGGTGGTGATGAGCCGTACTTCGGTCACCGGGCGATCCCGGTCAGGCTTTGACAGTTACCTGGGGTTTGTATCAGACTTCCTGCAGAACGGAGCGGCCAGCGTGTTAGTCAGTCTGCAGTCCGGAAGCGATGGGGAAACAGCTCTTTTTATGACCGAATTCTACCGGGAACTCGCTGGACTCCAGAATGTTTCTGAAGCACTGGCCCGCACGCGTATGCGGAGAATGAAATCAGCCTCGGATGATAATTTTATGTCCTGGGCGGGTTTCCAGCTATATATCAGGTAGAATGTTCCAATGCCCGGCTACGGGCGTGATAAAATCAAACAAGTGTCCGGAGGGTTATTAAGTGGATAAAAGAAAGTACCTCGTTATCGTTGATCCATCTCATGAGGAGTCGCTCGCCCTGGAACGCATGTTGGAAATCGTGCGCCAGGAACGCAAATGGGACCTGGAGTTTCACCTGTTGATCGGCTTCGAAAGTCCGGACAAGACTGAGCCCAATGCGCCGACTGAAACCGTGCGCAGTTTCAAGGAACTTGAAGCATTACTCGTTCCGCTGGATGAACTAAACGTGGACTACACCGCAGAGTTCTTCTGGACCCGTGACTGGCGCAAATCCATCACGGACGCCGCCGAACGTTATGGCTGCGACACGATCATGCTCGCCGAGTCTTCAGCAGAGCACAAAACCGGCATTACCGATTCCAAGTGGGACCTGGTAAGGCAGGCAACCTGTGATGTAGTCATCGTGGACGAAGGTACGAAAGCGCCGATCGACTGCATTCTGGCAGCGGTCAACACTCAGGCGACTGATGCGGTTCACGTAGCACTGAACGAAAGAATCATAGAACGCGGATTGTTCCTGTCCGATTATTTCGGTGCGGAGTTCCATGTCGTCAATGCCTATAAGGGCAGTGAGGACTTCCCGGATCGCGCCTTGATTGGCCGCATGAGCGGTTTGCCGCGTGAGAATATTCACCGCGACATGGGCAAGCCTGAGGACGTCATCGCCGGCATCGCCGAAAAAATTGATGCGGACATGGTGATCCTGGGTATCTCAACCCGCAAGGGACTTGCCGCTACGTTCAGCAGCCATACTACCGAGAAAGTGATGGAAAAAATCACCATCGACGTGGTTGCGCTGAGCTAAGGGATCATAAAAAAGGGGTCAAGAAAAAAGGGGTCAGGTTAACTTTTGAAATAAGAAAAAGTTAACCTGACCCCTTTTTTCTTTTGTTACTTATTGCTGACCTTCGACTACATCCATCATGTCGTCACGTTCACGAGGCTGGTATTCCACGTTCTGGTTCATCAGGTCGCGTCGCTTGATTTCACTGTCGACGTAAGCGATCCATTGTGTCGCAGCCCGCTTGGAGCGGTTGTCCGTGGCAGCGCGTTCAAAGGCGCGGCGGGCCTGTTCCAGGCGTTTCTCGTTGAACAATGCCATGCCGAGCATGATATTGGCGGTGTCAACTCGCTTGAGGCCACCCAGCCGCAGGCCTTCCTGCACAGCCTTGGCTGCTTCACTCCATCTCTCTAGATTGATGTTCGCCTGCGCGAGACGGATGTACAGATCGCCTTCCTTGGAAAGCTCTGCAGCCCTTTTAAGCGGCGGAATCGCTTTCGCATCCTCGCGCGACTGGTACCAAGCCTGTGACAGCAGCCTCAGGTTGCGTTCGTTGGCATCGACGATGTTTTCGTTCATTTCCTTTTCAAGCACCTTTGCCGCCTTGTATGGCAAGCCGTGGAGCAGGTAAAGGTTGGCCAGGTTGGTAATGTGAGAGGCGGTATTCAGATAACCTTTCTCATACAGGACTTCGGTCAGCGCCAGCTGCTTCTTGGTATCACCGAGTTCACTGTAAATTCCAGCCAGGGTCAGAACGTACGTATCCTTGGGGTAATAGGCGATCAGCTCTCTAACCACGCCGATCATGCTTTCGTAATCTTTTTGCTCAAAGTAAATCACGCGCAGCAGCAGCAACCAGTTTTCTTTGGGCACCTGGCCCTGCTGGCGGTACATATCGATGCCGGTTTTGATCGGAACCAGTGCCTCGTCGTATCGGGCCAGTTGAAACAATGCCTGGCCTTCGAGCATGTAGATATCTGCACTGGGCTCAGAGACGTTGGCAATAAGCTGCCGGACAGTGGCCAGCGCACCCTCGTAATCTTCCTGGGTGAACTGCAGCTGTGCCTTGGTCTTGAGTGTGCTCAGCATCAACGCCTCTGGCAGTTCCGGCTGTGCCATGACCTGATCGTACGCACGAATGGCATCATCGTAACGTTCCTGCAGGTAGTAAGAGTAGCCGGAAATGTTCCAGATCTGGGCTATCTCGTAAGGACTCAGCCCTTTTTTACCTCTCAACTCGTCGATCAGGCGCTGTGCTGAAGCGTAATCTTTCGCTTCGATCAGTTCCTGGATTTCCGTCAGCTTCTCGTAAACCGTTTGGCTCATGGCAACGGTTTCCTTGGTCTTTTTTTCTTCGCCGCTTTTCTGAGCGAAAGCCGGGTTGGCAACACCCAGCAGCAAAGCACCGGAAATAATGGAAACGATCAGTTTTGACATGAATCTGTCCATAGGTCTTTACCTAATCCTGCGTAATTTCATAGGTGAACTTGTTCTGTACACCCGGGACTTCAATGGCCTGGCCGTCGACGACACGTGGTTTGTACTTGAACTTCATGGCGGCCTGAATCGAAGCGCGGTGGAAGAGGGTGCTGGTGCACTGGTCTTCCACGACAAACGGGTCGCGAATGGTACCCTGCTTGGTCACCACGTATTGCACGACGCAATAACCTTCAACACTGCGTGACAGGGCTCGCTGAGGATAAATCGGCGCAACTTTCACGATCGGCAGGTAGTCACCTTCACCAACGCCCAGGCTGAATCCACCACTCATTTCGATGTCCGTCTCCACCGGTGCGGCAGAAATAGCAATCTTTTCAGCGTTGGGGTTCAGGTTATCCAACTGTGGCGTCGGAGGCTGTGGCGGCGGTGCATCCGGCGGAGGCGGTTTCTTCGGTTTCAACTGCCTTCGCTGGATCGACTCGTCCCGTTTCAAGCGCACGAAGTCGATCAAATGGCCGGAGGCGCCCTCGTTGAGTTCGCGGTCAGCGGTTTCGATCAGGTACTGCATGAACCAGAACAGCCCAGCGGTGATCACTACACCCAGAACGACACCGACAGCCATCCGGACATAATTACCGGTTTTGCTGATGGATAATGTTTCAATAATCGTGGCCGACATGGCTCACCTCTTACTGTTCCTGGGCCGCAATCGACACGTTGAAAACTCCGGCAGAGCGGGCCGCGTCCATCACCTGGATCAAGGTATCCGTCTTGGATTCCTTGTCAGCCTGGATGACGACTGAACCCTGGGGATTCTCCGCATGCAAGCGCTCGATATTCGGTCGTACTGAACGGATATCGATTTGGCGCCGGTCAATCCAGATATCGTTGTTTGGACCGATTGCCACCAGGATGTTGGCTTTCTCCTGTTTTACAGCAGTCGCTGCATCTGGCCGGTTCACTTCGATACCGGCCTCTTTTACAAAGGTTGCCGTAACGATAAAGAAGATGAGCATGATGAACACCACGTCCAGCATGGGCGTGATATTGATCTCCGACTCTTCTTCGTCATACTGCTGGGCTAAATGTTGCCGCATTTGTCTTTCTCCTGAATCAGCAGGCTGAAGGCTGTCGCCCTCAGCCGTGCTCGATAATTAATTCGTCTGCAATGAACTCGCGCTCCCTGCGTGCCTTGTTTTCAAGGAACGCAGACATCGCTACTCCGGAAAGTGCCGCGACCATGCCGGCCATCGTTGGTACGGTAGCCTTGGACACACCGGAAGCCATTGATCGGGGGTTACCCGAGCCTGATATGGCCATCACTTCGAAGACCTCGATCATACCGGTCACCGTACCCAGCAGTCCCAGCAGGGGGCACAGGGCAACACAGGTCTTGATCAGCGCCATATTGCGCTCAGCGTTGGCGGAAACCTGTGAAATGATGCGGTCCCTGATCTGGTGGGCATTCCAGGAAGAGTAGTCACCTCGTTCATCCCAGTAATTGTGGGCCTTCCGGATCAGGGTTTTGTGCCCTGACCGGAAGTACACAATTCGCTCGATAATCAGCATCCACATGAACAGGGTGACAATGGCGATGACATTGAGCACCGGCCCACCCAGTTCAAAGAAATCCCGGATGGTTTCGAGGAATGGCAGATAATAGTAGATGACGTCCATCAGGTTTATGCCATCCTTTCAGCGCGCTCGGAGAGCATGCCTGCAGCCTCTTCCTGAAGGATCTGCGTCAAGCGCTTCGCACGGCTCTGAACCAGCGTATGCAGGAACACCGTGGGAATGGCGACAACCAGACCGAGAACCGTGGTCACCAGGGCGGTTGAAATACCGCCGGCCATCAGTTTCGGGTCACCCGCGCCGTAAAGCGTGATGGCCTGGAACGTGATGATCATACCGGTAACCGTACCCAGCAGACCGAGCAACGGGGCGACGACTGAAATGATCTTCAGGAACGGAAGCATCGAATTGAACTTCGGAATTTCCTTCAGAATAGCCTCACCCAGTTTCAGCTCGAGTGCTTCGACATCGGACTCGGGGTTGTCATGAGCGATCTTCAGTACGCGACCGAGCGGGTTGTTACCAGCCTGGTCCAGGTTCTTGACTTGCCTGTTCACCTTGGCTGCCGTGGCGGAAAGTGCCAGCAGGCGCCAGATAGCGATGGCGAGACCAACGATACCCAGGGCGATGATCACGTAGCCCACTTCCTTACCCTGTGCTACACGCTCCATCAGGCTGGGCGACTGCACCAGCAGGGCCAGTAACTGGCCGCGGGTGGGGTCGACCGCGAAAGCGTTGGGGCCGGAGGTTGCGGTCTGCAGATCTGAGGCGCGACCGGTGTATCGCCCGGCGGGTTGACGCTGCAGTTCTACCAGACGGCCGGTTTCCGGAACGTATTCCAGGTAATTGCCGTCAGAAACCACGTTGAACAGGCCGACTCGAACGACATCGCGAGTTTCTTCTTCACCGTTGGCATTGATCACCGTGGTGTTGATTTTCGCAACACGTGCCGACTCGGTCATTTCACGCTGCAGCTCAAACCAGATCCGTTCGATCTCTTCGAGGGTCGGCATGCGCGTGGTGGAACCCATCTTCTGCGCGAACGAGGTCAGCCACTCGCCGCGATCCGGGAACTGGATCTGCGTGACCGAGGTATCGAAATTTCCGCGGGCGTCACCAGCGGCCTGCTGTAACACGCCGAACAGTTCTTTCAGCTCACCAAGGCGTTCCTGCAAGGCACGCTCAAGATCGATGATCTGTGCGTCGTTGGCTTCGAACGTGGCTTCCAGTTGCACCGAGAGCTGTTCCTGGCGCGTTTGTTCTGCTTGCATGTTTCTGAGCAGTTGCTGCTGCTGGCCCCGAGCCTGCTGAAATTCAGCGATACGCTTCTTGTTTTCGTCGGCGTCTTTCACCCGACCGGACTTGACCTGCTGCAGAAGTTCATCCAGTGAAACCGCCTGTGCCGCGTAAACGGTGTTGCTCAGGCTGAAAACGAGTCCCGCAATAAGTGCTGTTTTGAATATTCTGTTTATCATGATTATTCCTCCGCGGCAGCCGGGACGGGAACGATCAGCAAGTCAGGTGCGACCTGCTTGCGAGCTACCCGGAGACCATCGGCGATCTGGTTTTTGAATTCTGAAGCTTCGAGTTCAACCCAGCCCCCTGTGCCCACGTCCCAGGCACCGGTATGAGCGCCGCCCACTGACTGGTAGGCCAGTGACACGCGTCCGATACGAAGGAAATCGACTTCCTGCTCATTGCCGTTGATAGGCACCGTGCCCTTGTAGGCTTCGATGGTGCGGCCATAATCGTTCTCGATCTGGTAGGCCTCAATGACGCGGCGGAATTTCTCAGCCGAGGAAACGTCTGAACGCTCCATCATGCCCCTCAACCTTTCGAGGCGCTCCCTGCGCTCGTTCAGCAGGAATGGCGTGTCCAGCTCAATGAACTGTTCCAGCGAGTCCAGCATGCGGGTCATCATGGGTATGATCTGACGCTCGATCAGTGCGACATTGGAAATGGATTCGCTTAAGGCAGCCTTTTCCTCTTCCTGGTTATTGACCTGCCGCTGCAGCAGACTGTTGTAAGTAACCAGCCCGTCCACGACTTTTGAAACAGTGTTGAATTCATTCAACAAGTCATCAGTCTGGTTGGCGATTTGCTCGACTCGCTGCTGCTCAGCAGCACCCGCGTCAGCGCGTTTTTCGCCTTCCTGGATAACTTGGTCCACAGATACCTGGGCAAAAACCGGTGCAGATAAACCCGCAGGGAGCACTGCAACCAGGATTGCGCTCAGCAAGAGCCTTTTGTTCATTCGATTCATTAGCATGCTAGATCTCGGTTTTGAAAAATGGATAACGGTTGAAAAACTTAAAGTATGTATTCCGAACCAAGAAGGGTATAACTTGCAGAACACACGAGTCAATTATTAATGACTCTGATGGGCGGTCGTTTCGGCTCAACTAACAAAATTTTTACATGAAAACCTGTTGAAACGGCGAAAATAGCCAGCAATGAAAAAAATTATTCTGATCATCTGTCTTCTTGCTTCGTTTGCCCAACCCGTTTTTACGGCCGCGATTGCGTCCGAATTGCGTATTCTTGGCTGGGTGGAAAATGCCTGGCTTCCTGACCCGGGCATCGAACTCAAGGCCAAGCTCGACACGGGTGCGGAAACGTCTTCACTGGATTCCCGCGTGGTCAAGAAGTTCAGGAAAGGCGGAAAGCGCTGGGTGCGTTTCGTCGTCATTGATCGCGACAGCGGTGAGGAGTTTGTGCTGGTCCGGGAACGGGTGCGGACCATCGGCGTCGTGCAACATGACGGTACCTCCCAGAGGCGCCCCGTCGTCAAGCTGGAGTTGTGCGTCGCCGGAGAGCATATGGAAACTGAAGTCAGCCTGATTGACCGCAGTGAATTCAATTATCCCTTGCTGGTGGGCCGCAATGCGCTGGCATCTTTCGCACTGGTCGACGCCTCGGAAACGTTCCTCGGGCAGGCGCGTTGCAACAATGCGGCAACTAAGGACAGTCCGTCGTGACCCGCAGCAGGCAGTGGGTGGTTCTTTCTCTGCTGTTGGTTTTGCTTGGCGGAATCACCTTCGCCTACAAGGTCGTCAGGTTGGGCTACCCCGTTCTGCCTGACGAAACCGGAGAGCAATGGCTGGTCCAGGCCCGGCTGGAAATCGAACCGGTTAAAGGTCCGGTAAGAGCCAGCCTGCTATTGCCGGTGCGGTCTACCGGGTTCACGGTGACCAATGAGAGTTTTATCTCCCGTGACTTTGGCTTGACGCTGGAAGAGAACATGTTCCGCCGGCAGGCTGACTGGGCGATCCGCAGTCTCGATTCGGACCGTGTGCTGTACTACCGGGCCACGGTCATCCGGGATACTCGCAACAGCCGGTTCGCCAACCGGCCGGAGATTCCGTCTGCACCTGAACTCGACGAGCCTTGGGCCAGTGCGATGGCAGACCTGGTGCAGGAAGTGAAAACAGAATCGGCCGATGCACAGTCTTTTGCTGCTGAAATACTGGACCATCTGCAAAACAGTCCCGACGACGCTAACTGGAATCTGTTTCTTGAGGGCGTCGAGTCGTCGCTGGACTATGCCAGACTGGCCCAGTCCATCCTGGCCATGGAACAGATTCCCTCCATGCTCGTCCATGGAATCCTTTTGAACAACGATGTTCAGCGGTCGGCCATCCATACCATGCTGGCCGTGTGGGATGGGGAGCACTGGATGCTATTCGACCCGCAGACCGGGCAGCAGGGGCGGCCCGAAGAGTTCATGATCTGGTGGCGAGGAATGGAAACACTCGCCGGTGTCAGCGGGGCGCTGATCAATGACCTGCAGATTTCAGTAAAACGACGCTTGAGAAGTTCACTGGATCTTGCGGCGCAAAGAACAGAGCTGAAGGATTCCTTTATCGGGCGGATTTCGCTGCTGCATCTGCCGGTGCAAACCCAGTCGGTTTACGAAGTGCTGCTGCTGGTGCCCTTTGGCATCCTGGTCATCGTGGTGCTCCGCAATTTCGTGGGCCTCAGCTCATTCGGAACCTTCGCGCCGGTGCTGATAGCGCTGGCTTTCCGCGAGACTGAGCTGGTCAAGGGCATTCTGTTGTTCATGATGATCGTTTCAATGGGGCTGGTGTTCCGTTTTTACCTGGAGCGGCTGAGGCTGTTGCTGGTGCCCAGGCTTGCAGCGGTGGTCACGATTGTCGTGCTGCTGATGACGGCGATCAGCCTGTTCAGCGACCGCATGGGCGTCGAGACCGGTCTTTCCGTCTCGCTGTTTCCGATGGTGATTATTTCCATGGTGATCGAGCGGATGTCGATTGTCTGGGAAGAACGCGGCGCCATGACTTCCATCCAGGAGGGCCTTGGCAGCCTGTTGATGGCGTCGCTGGCCTATTCGGTCATCTCGATTGACGTGCTTGAATACTGGGTTACGGTGTTTCCCGAGGTGAACCTCATCGTGCTCGGGCTGATCGTGGCGCTTGGGCGCTACACTGGGTTCCGGCTGACCGAGTTGATCCGTTTCCGCCAACTTGCCGGCAGCAATCCGCTGTGAACAGCATTTTGCAAAGGATGCGCAGCAACGGCGTGCTGGGACTCAACCGCCGCAATGGCGATTACATCCTGAAAATGAATGACCGCCGTTTTTTTCCGCTGGTGGATGACAAGGTACTCTGCAAAGAGCGTCTGCAGGAACGGGGACTGGCGGTTCCCGAACTGATTGCACTGGCTCGCTATATGCAGCAGGCCTCCCACCTGGGGGATTTACTGGGCACCCACAACGAGTTCGTCATCAAGCCGGCTCACGGCAGCGGCGGTGACGGCATCCTGGTGATCAAGGACCGTAAGGCCGATTATTTCGTGGACTCTGATGGCAACCTGGTCAAGCGGGCCGACCTGGAGCATCACGTGACCAACGTGATCGGCGGCCTGTATTCACTGGGCGGGCAACCGGATGTCGCGATGATTGAATCGCTGGTGCATTTCGATCCCGCCTTCGCCGGCCTGACCTATCACGGGGTTCCGGATATCCGGGTGATCGTGTACCGCGGGTACCCGGTGATGGCGATGGTCCGGCTGCCCACCCGGGAATCTCATGGCAAGGCCAATCTGCACCAGGGTGCGATCGGCGTGGGAGTCGACCTGGCGACGGGGATCACGGTGGGTGGTGTGTCCGGCAACAGCCCGGTTTCCCTGCATCCGGATACAGGTTCTGAAATTAGCGGCTTCCAGGTCCCTCACTGGAGCAGCATCGTTTCGATGGCCGCACAATGCTTCGAGGCGGTCGAACTGGGCTACCTGGGAGTGGACATCGTGTTGGACGAGAGGCACGGTCCGCTGATCCTCGAACTTAACGCCCGGCCGGGCCTCAATATCCAGATTGCGAACCGGCGGGGACTGCGTCTCCGCCTCGATGCGGTGGACGGCCTGGGGCAACGCGAAGAAAGTCCGGAGTGGCGGGTAGAGTGGGCGTGCAGGGCTTTTGGAGATCCCCGGACAGATTTATTCAACCCGGAGCCCTTGTTATCAGGCTCTTGAGGCGCTGTCGGTCGAGCCGGAGTGAGCGGCCAGTTGTTCTGCATAGTGTCTCGCCCCCTCCTGGAATTGGTCGCGCGCGCGCTCCAGGTAGGTCCGCACCTCGTCCACGTAGCCGTCGGTGGATGCCGACCAGACCCGGTTGATGTAGCGTTCACCCGCGGCGAAATTGCTCATGACGTCGGCATAATTCTGGATGCCGAAGACATGGATCATGCTTTCTCGCGCCTCGGCGAAATTATTCAGGTCTTCACGGAACAGCCGGTCAATCTCGAAGCGAGCTTCGTAAACCGGCAACTCATCGCCCTGGGCATGCAGTTTTTCCAGGTTGCCGAGAATATTGTTCAGACTGTCTTGCAGTATCGTGAGATTACCGGCCAGCAGGTCTCCGGACTGCGATTCAGCGTGGCGTGCCTTGCGATGCATCCACAGGCCGATCACGCCGATAACCAGGATAGGCACCAGGTAACTCCAGTTGACCAATCGAGGGTCCAGCACGGTGACAAAAGCTCCAGCCAGGAAAGAACCAAAAACCAGGATCAACGCTATCAGTTTCATGTTCAGACCGCCTTTATGATCATCGAGATGGCGTATCCTACGCCGACCAGGGCTTCGCCGACGATGAATCCCGCCGTGATCGGAATCCCGGTGTTTTCAGCGTAGGAGATGCCAAATTTGTAGTCGCTCACAACCCGGATCAGCGTGCCCAGGCTGTACGTCAGAACGATGTTGAACGGCAGGTAGAAACCCAGGCCCACCGTGATACCCAGCCCCGGTTGAAACAGGCTGAGGAGCGCGCCCAACCCGGCCCCGGCCAGGTATTTCTGGGCGGGTACGTCTCCCCCCATGATGCCATTGACCATGCTTGCCAGGGCCTGGCCCTGTGGTGCAGGCAACTTGTCACTGCCCAGCACGTAGGCTTCGTTAAGGACGAATATCAGCGTGATCACGACGATCGGGCCGAGCCAGGCGCCGATAAACTGGCCCAGTTGCTGTTTGCGGGGCGTTGCCCCGACCAGGTACCCGGTCTTGAGGTCCAGCATCAGGTCGGTTGCCTGGGACATGGCCACGCAGGCGGCTGCGCCGACCATGATGGCGGAGACAATGGCGGCCTTGGTGTCACCCAGTCCGCTGGAAATGAAGATCAGGATCGTGACAGCGATCAGGGTCATACCCGACAGTGGTGACCAGTTGGTGCGACCGATCGCTTCTGACAGGATTACGCCCGCGATCCATACCCACAAAGTTCCAACCAGGGCCATGACCAGGCCACGGCCCAGTCCCATCTTGTCCGTCGACATCACCGCCATCACGGCCAGCAGGATGGCGGCGCCGCCAATGGCCAGGTACAGCAGTTTGATCGGCATTTCGTCCTTTGACATGGCCGCCTCCGACTTGGCGGCATTCTGCATGCTGCGAACGGCGCTCAGGATCATCGGGAAGGCCATTGCCACGCCGGCAACGGCGCCGCCGATCAGCATACCTATACCGACCGGCCGGAATAACAGCAGACGCAGGGCGTTGGGTTCGTCAGTCGCGGTTCCAGTGGCCGGATCGATGGGGAACATGTCCAGGCCCGCCAGCATCGGCGCCAGGATCCAGTAACAGACGTATCCGCCGACAATGAATGCCACGCCGCCTTTGCCGGCGATGTAACCGACTCCGATGGTCAGCAAAGACAGGTACCAGACACCATTCATGTAGCCGGGCATTCCGATCAGGCTGCCCAGGTCCCAGTTGTCAACGCCGGTGGACTGGCTGACAGCATGCAGACCGCCGCTCAGCAGCGCACCGCCAATCAGCAGCATGGCCTTCTGGATGCCCGCACCCGGCGACTTCAGGATGGTCGCTACCGCGACACCGCCCGGGTAGGTGAGACGCTCGTAATCGATCATCTGTTTGCGCAGCGGGATAATGAATCCGATCCCCAGGAAGGCGCCGGCTATTGCACCGAAGGTCAGCAGAACCGGGTTGAAGTCCGAGCCGTAGCCAAGGATGAAAATCGCAGGCACCGAGAACATCATGCCACTGGACGCGCCATTGACGGCACTGGCAACGGTTTGCGTGATGTTGTTTTCGATAATGCTGTTGCGGCGCAGTATGCCGCGTAGGATGCCAAAGCCGAGAATGGCTGCAAGCTCAGAACCCTCGATAGAGAACCCGAGGATCAGGGCGGCGTATCCGATACTGACCGCGATAATCGTTCCTAGAAAATAGCCGACCAGGATCGCAGCCCAGGTCAGCTCCGGGTAAGGGCCGTGGCGTACGGTAGCAGTTGCGGCGGATGTCATTTGTCGTCTTCCTTTTTACAGTCCATAAGCCCAGACCAGCACGGCGGTCAGGATCAGCCAGAGTCCGATGGATAGGGGCACGCCGATGCGCACGAAGTCTCCGAATTTGTAGCCGCCCGCGTTCATCAGCAGGATATTGGTCTGGTAGGCCATCGGCGTGGCGAAGCTCAGGTTGGCGCCGAACAGCACGGCCAGCACAAAGGGCTCCAGCGGCATTCCCAGCCGTTGCGCGATTCCGATTGCAATGGGCGTGCCGATCACGGCCGCCGCATTGTTCGAGACTATATTTGTGAGGATACCCATCATCAGCATCAATCCCCCCAGCACGACCGATGGGGGCGCGCCGAAAGTGATGTAGACAAACAGCCGGGCCAGGTAGTCGGCTCCGCCAGTTTTCAGCAGGGCGGCACCCATGGCCAGGGATGAGACGATGATCAGTATCACCTGCGTACTGAGCGCGCTCATCGCGTCTTTCCAGTTCAGGCACCGTGAGATAATCAGCACCATAAAGCCGAGGATGGCGCTTATCTCAATTGGCATGATGTTGAGGGCGGCCAGGGCGACAACGCCGAGCATGGTGGCCATGGCGACCGGCGCCTTCTTGGTGCTGGGGAGCTGAATGCTGCCGTCAAGGACGAGGAAATCTGCCGTTTCTTTCAATTCGCGCAGGTTTTCCACGGTCGACTGAACCAGCAGAACGTCGCCGGAACGCAGCTGGACTTCATCCAACCCCGGAGATTTCCTTTCCTGTGACTCCTCGAAACGGTTGAACGCCAGAAGTCTCAAGCCAAAGCTCGACCTGAGCCGGGCATTGCCGATCCGCACCCCGTTCAGTCGCGAACCGGGCGTGATCACGACCTCCGCGATCTGCTGGCCTTCGGCGCTCAGGGGGTGTTCCGCATCGACGGCCTGATCGCCCGAGAACAGCGTGCCGCCCAGCAACCGCGCGAATTCGCGCAATTTGGCCTGTGTATCACTGGTGGTGAGGCGATCGCCGGCTTTCAGCACGACATCGGGGAGGGGATTGATGAATACGCCACGGCCGCGCTGCACGGTTTCTATCTTCATGCCCTCGCCAACGCGCAGGCTGGCATTAGCGAGTGTTTTCCCCACCACTACACTGTTCTTATCGAGCCGGATCTGGGCGGTATAGACTCTCGACACGGTGCCGCTCATCGGCGGCTGGCGTTCCGGGATCATGTGGGGGGCGATCAACCAGAGGTAAATAACCGCGAAAAACCCTGCGATCGCGGCCGGTCCCAGGAAATCGAACATGCTGAACGCATCCATCCCCATGTCAGCCGCCACGTTCACCACCAGCAGGTTGGTCGAGGTGCCGATAGTGGTCGCCATGCCCCCCAGGATGCTGGCGAAGCCCATCGGTATCAGCGAGCCAGATGGAGATCCACCGGTCCTCACCGCAACGCCAATCAGGATGGGCAGCATCAGCACGACAATGGGCGTGTTGTTGATGAATGCGCTTAATACCGCGGTTATCAGGATGGTGAATAACAGCGATATAGCCGGACCCTTGCGCCACAGTCGCGCCAGCAGTCTTCCCACGGGTTCAAGGGCGCCGGTGCGGATCAGGCCCTGTCCCACGATCATCAGCCCACAGACGGCCACCAGTGCCTTGTGGCCAAAACCAAGGAAAAAGTCGCTGGCCTGCAGGACCTTGCCATCGGATTCGTAGGGAAACAGCGTAAAACCGACCGTCAGGGTCACGATAACCAGCAGGCTGGTGGTTTGCAGTGGAATGCTCTCTCGCGTAAACAGGACCAGGGCCCCGATGATCACGACCATCACGGCGAGTGCGTGTGTATTGGGAAGCGCCAGTTCCAGCATCTCTAGTTTTCCTTGGCCGTTCCAGTGTCACTTGCATCCAAACCAGGTAGCAGTCTACCCGATCAGGCTCATTAACCCAGTGGTTTTGTTGATTCTGGTCAACCTTGTCCGGACATACTTGCGGCTCGCCTGCCGCTGACATATGCTGCCACAGCCCGTCGGGAAAATGGAATTTAAACCCCGGAGAAAGAGCTCAGCATTTCGTGACCCAGTCCAGCTATCCATTCATCGCAATTGACCCGGTGGCCTTCTCCGTTGGTCCGTTGGACGTGCATTGGTACGGCATCATGTACCTGCTGGCCTTCCTGTTTTTCTGGGCCGGTGGCGCCTGGCTGGCCAAACGACGGCAGTGGTGGGGCTGGAATGCCCAGGACGTCGGGGATTTCCTGTTTTATGGCATGCTGGGCGTGGTACTGGGTGGCCGCCTGGGCTATGTCCTGTTTTATGGATTCCAGAATTTTCTCGACGACCCGGTGTTCCTGTTTCGCATTACCGATGGCGGTATGTCGTTTCATGGTGGCTTGCTGGGCGTGCTGGTGGCCATGTGGTGGTTTGGCCGGCGAACGGGACGAAGTTTCTGGCAGGTTTCCGATTTTGTCGCACCCCTCGTACCGGTCGGGCTGGGCCTCGGCAGGCTCGGGAATTTCATCGGTGGTGAATTATGGGGCCGGTTCAGCGATCTGCCCTGGGCGATGATCTTCGCCAATGCGATTCAGCCCGGTGGCTGGCGCTCGGAGGAACTCGAGGCGGCCTGGCGCGCCGGCGCACTGGATCACCTGGCGCGCCATCCCAGTCAGCTTTACCAGGTGCTGGGCGAAGGACTGGGGTTATTCGTCCTGTTGATCGCTTATTCGAGACGGCCCAGGCCAACGGCGGCCGTGTCAGGATTGTTCCTGCTGGGTTATGGCTGCTTTCGCTTTATGGCAGAATTCTTTCGTGAACCGGATGAACACATCGGGTTTGTCAGCGGTGAATGGCTGACCATGGGCATGGTGTTATCACTGCCGATGGTGCTGGCCGGAGCCGTCATCATGTTTCTTGCCCACAAGGGCTGGAGAAAACATTGAAAATATACCTTGATTTACTGCACCGCATACTGGACCAAGGGACCCGCAAGGAGGACCGCACCGGAACCGGCACCATCAGCCTGTTCGGCCACCAGATGCGGTTCGACCTGCAGTCAGGCTTTCCAGCGGTGACCACCAAGAAACTTCATTTCAAATCGATCATTCATGAACTGCTGTGGTTCCTGAGTGGCGATACCAACATCCGCTATCTGAAGGATAACGGAGTGCGCATCTGGGATGAATGGGCCACGCAGGAAGGCGAGCTCGGCCCGGTCTATGGTGCGCAGTGGCGCAACTGGATAGCGGCGGACGGCCGCCGGATCGACCAGATCACCCGTTTACTCGAAGACCTGGAAAATAAGCCCCACTCGCGCCGGCATATCGTTTCCGCCTGGAACCCGGCTTTGTTGCCGGATGAGACCCGCAGCCCCAGGGAAAATGCCGGTATGGGCCTGCAGGCGCTACCGCCCTGCCATACCATGTTCCAGTTTCACGTGGCGGACGGCAAGCTGAGTTGTCAGCTTTACCAAAGAAGCGCCGATGTGTTCCTGGGGGTGCCTTTCAATATTGCATCCTATGCGCTGTTGACGATGATGATTGCCCAGGTTACCGGTCTGCAACCGGGTGACTTCGTGCACACTTTTGGCGATGTCCATATCTACCTGAATCACCTTGAGCAGGTGGAAACCCAGCTGAGCCGCGAGCCCTATTCGCTGCCGGAAATGAAGATAAACCCCGACCGGCAGGACCTGTTCGATTTCCGATACGAAGATTTCGAACTGCTGAACTACCGCTGCCACCCGGCGATAAAGGCTCCCATCGCGGTGTAATGGACACGTCCGCAGCGCTTCACATCTGCCCGATGTGTCCGGAGGTCCGCAACAGCGGTCCCGGTGTGTGTCCGTCCTGCGGGATGGCACTGGAGCCCGAGACCGTCAGCCTGGCGGAAGAACCACAGGCTAATCCCGAACTGGTGGATATGACCCGCCGGTTCCTGGTGGGGCTGGTACTGACAGCGCCGGTGTTTGTCATCGCCATGGGTGGCATGATTCCGGGTTTCGACGATTTTCTTCCAGCAGGGCTGTCCCGCTGGCTTGAGTTCGGGTTTGCAACACCCGTGGTGCTTTGGGTGGGGTGGCCATTTTTTGTTCGTGGCTGGCAATCGGTGTTGAACCGGCACCCCAATATGTTCACGCTGATTGCACTGGGAACCGGTGTGGCCTGGTCATACAGCCTGGTTGCCCTGTTTTTGCCCGGGGTTTTTCCGCCTTCTTTTCGCGGCCCTGATGGCCGTGTCGACCTGTACTTCGAAGCGGCGGCAGTCATCGTCACGCTGGTGGCGCTTGGGCAGGTCCTGGAGTTGAGAGCCCGCGACCGGACCGGCGAGGCGATCAGGTCGCTGCTGGGCCTGGCGCCCAAAACGGCCCGCCGGCTCACGCCCTGCGGACATGAGAGGGACGTGCCTCTTGACCAGTTGCAGGAGGGGGACACGCTGCGGGTCAGGCCGGGTGAAAAAATACCCGCAGACGGCGTGATCCTTGAAGGCAGCAGCCACATTGATGAATCCATGATGAGTGGTGAGCCGCTTCCTGTGCCCCGATCCACCGGTGACCCGGTCATTGGAGCCACCATCAACGGCACGGGCAGTCTGCTGATCGAAGCACGGCGGGTTGGCGCCGATACCCTGCTGGCGCAAATCGTTCAAATGGTTTCCAGCGCACAGCGCAGCCGGGCGCCTGTGCAGCAAACCGTTGACCGGGTGGCCGCATACTTTGTGCCGCTGGTTGTATTGGCTGCGATCGTGACATTCGTCGCCTGGGCACTGCTGGGACCGGCCCCGGCCATGGCTTATGCCGTGATTAATTCAGTAGCGGTGCTGATCATCGCCTGTCCCTGCGCGCTTGGCCTGGCGACACCGATGTCCATCATGGTCGCCTCC
>JAOUCS010000133.1 GCA_029859645.1 Lysobacterales bacterium
CCGCTCGGGTTCCGGCAGCGATCCGGTCAATACACTGAACCTCGGTGACGGGACGAATCAATACGTGATGATGCTGGACCCGGGTTTCGAAGACTATGCCCACTTCCGAGCGTCCGTCTATCGGCTGGAGGCTGGTGAAGCGAAATCCATGCTCTGGCAAGTCGACGAGATGATCCCCGGTTACGAGGACATGCTGGCGCTCAGTGTGCCAGGTTCTGTTCTGGAAGCAGGCGATTTCGAGATCCGTGTTGAAGGCTGGCGGGACGATTGGCCGGCAACCCATGAGCACGACCGGGTCAATACGCTGACCTTGCGGGTCAGTGACAAGTGAGACATTTACGGCTTTGGGTACAGGTCTAGATTAAGAAGGAGAAAAAGTTTAACTCAGCAGGGCAGATTGAGAGCATGTTAAATCAGGACACAAAAAGCGAACTCCGGCTACTGATAGTCGGCGATTATTTGTTCGAGCCAAAGGCTGGTTTGCTTTCCGGGCCCACCGGTGCTCACCACATCTGCTCACGTCTTTCGGCACTGCTCAGCTACCTGATCGAACATTCCAACGAGGTGGTTGAACGTGAATACCTGGTCGATGAACTTTGGCACGATGACCCGCACGGGTCTCGCAATCTCACCCAGTATGTCGGGCGCTTACGGCACTATTTCGACGACAAAGCCAGCGTAGCCCATTACATAGAAACCATCCCCAATCGCGGGTATCGGCTGGTGGCGCCGGTCTACGGAAGCACCCGCAGGCCCGAATGCGTTCAGGCTGCGGTGTTGCCGCATCATGAGAACCAACCGGCCAACCGGATTTCACGCCTGGTTCGCGAATTCCGGGATCGCAAAGTATGCCGCTCGCTGGTGATCTATTCAGTGGTGGTTTGGCTGGTCTTCCAGGTCGCCGAGATCGTGGTGGAGGCGCTGCTGTTACCCGACTGGTCGCTCAGCTTGATAGTTGTGCTCGGAATCCTCGGTTTCCCCATCGCTGCGGTTCTGTCCTGGGTGTTTGACCTGACGCCCGAGGGTGTGGTCAAAGGCCGCAGCCAAACGACGCAGCCGACCGTTACGGGCATTCGCAGCCGGCATGATCTTGTTCTTGACTACGCCCTGGTGCTGGTCTCGGTCGCGATCTTTGGTTGGCTGATCACGACGAGTGTTGGTTTCGGGTTTTCCGGGAACGTATATGCTCAGCCGCCCGCTCAGACCAGTTCTGAAATCCAGAACCAGATTTCGGGACCAGCTTGCGAAATTGAATAATAACGGCAAAGGTGACCTTGGAAAGATCACATGTCATTCGCTTCAAGGTTGTGCCGGCTGTGTGCCAAGAGTACAGGATGAGTGACGGGCATCCATGACCCGGGCGCGAACGTTAAAGCGGGTCTTTAACATCTTCAGGCCAGGTCATTGGTAAGTGCTGAAATGTCATGAAAAACAGGGAAATGCGAAAAAATCTCATTTGTAATCAATAAGTCCCGAGTTCGATTCCTGGTTCCGGCACGACTTTCCAACACCCTTCAACGCTCGGCGATCAACCAGTAAAAACGATGCGGTGGAATGACCAATTGGTCCTTGAACTGGCTGGGCGTGTCACCGCTGTACAGATCGCGCAGGCGACTATATTCAAAGCGGGTGCGCTTACCCAGGTCACCCAGGTCCAGGTATTGCGGTGAATCGTCGAAATTAGCCACTACCAGGACTTCATCGTCTGTTTCGAAGGGATTATTTCGCCGGAAAACGAACAGGTGCGGGTTGCCGGTCTGTATCAACTCCCGATTATTGAAATCAGCGAAAGCCGGGGTGATCTTGCGTACGGCAATCATGCGGGAGATACCGTCGAATAGGCGTTGTTCCGGGGTTCCGTGCCGGTGACGCAATGCTGCCTTTTCCCAGTCAATTTTCGGCCGGTGAATCCAGCGCGTGTCGTTGATTTTCTCCTCATCCTCCATGAACGAAAAATCGTTCAGCACGCCTATCTCGTCACCGTAATACAGTAGCGGAATGCCGCCAAAGGACATGATCATGCCGTGCAGCAAAAGGATCAGGTCTATACTGCGCCGGATTCCTTCCTCGTCATCGCGTGCAAGCGCGGTTTCCAATCCGGCCAGTGATGCCAATGAGCCTGCGATGCGGCTATCGCCACTTTTTTCATTGTGTCCGAACGGATAGCCGCGTGACAGCGATTCATCATATTCACCGGTGAAATAGTCCAGCAGAAAGCGGCGATGTGATACCGGTTCGTAGCCAGCCCGACGGACATCGGCATCGTCGAAACCCAGGCCGATGTCGTCATGACAACGCACGTAGTTGAGCCAGGTGGCGCGATCCAGCTTGTCGGGCAGGCTGCGAATGCCTTTGTTCAGCAGCTTGGCGTTTCGGGTGGCTACGGCGTCCCACAACAAGGCCATGAAGGTCGCGTTGTAGGCAATCTCGCATTCCTTCGCGATCACGGCGTCCTCGCCGAAATACTTGATGATCTCGACTGGCGCGACAATGGCCTCGGCTATGAACAGCACACCGGGCGCGGTAACCTGGCAGCAATCCTTCAGTAATTGCAGAATGAGATGGGCCTCGCGTTCATTCTGGCTGATTGTGCCGATCTTTTTCCACAGGAAGGCTACCGCATCCAGGCGCAAGATATCCGCACCCTGGTTGGCCCAGAACAAGAGAATATCCAGCATCTCTATGAAAACCGCCGGGTTGCTGTAGTTGAGGTCCCACTGGTAGTCATTGAAGACTGTCATCACCCAGCGTTGCATGGTTTCGTCCCAGGTAAAGTTGCCCGGGGAAGTTTCAGGAAACACTTCCGGTAATGTCTCTTCAAACATATCCGGTACTTCGCGGTTCGGGTAGGTGTAGAAGTAATCCAGGTACGTCTGCTCACCCTCACGTGCTTTAAAGGCCCATTCGTGCTGGTCGGACACATGGTTCACCACGACGTCCAGCGTTAGCAGCATGTCCCGCTTTCGGAGTTGCCTGGCCAATTGCCTGAGATCCTCCAGATCGCCGACGTCCCGATCCACGTTGCGGTAATCGCTGACGGCGTAGCCACCATCGCTGGCGCCCTTTGGACATTGCAGGATCGGCATCACATGCAACATGTTTACGCCCAGTTCCTGCAGGTATCCCAGACGCTTACCGAGGCCCTGCAGATCGCCGGCAAAGGCGTTGGCATAAAGGGCCATGCCTACCCACTCCTGGCTGAGGAACCAGGTGTGGTCATTTTCACGCTCTATATCGAGCCGTTTAAGGGATTTTTTACGCTCGATATAATTGAGGGCCATGACCTCTGCCAGGCGCACCATTTGCTGTTCGAAATCATCCCGCTTGCCGTACAAAACATGAAACAGGGAATAAATGGCGTAAAAATTGGCGCCAAGACGGGTGTAGAAATAGCGCAGATCACGCTTGCGGATCTCGGGCTTTAGCTGATCGAGAATCCGGTTTAATAGCGAATGTGATACCTGCTCATACATTGCGGTTCCATCCATTGACTAGCGCCTGATAGAAAGCCGGATCGGCAACGGTTGCGCCGCGCCGTCTTACGATTTCCGAGGCAAATTCCTGCGCGCGATCCAGCGCAAGTTGCAAGGGCCACGCCCTGGCCAGCCCGAGGATCATGACTGCTGCCAGCGCATCGCCCGCACCCACGGTGTCCGCGACCACGATACCATTGGCCGGTTGAGATTCATAAACATCGCCGGCAGCAGTGAGTACCGTTGCGCCCCTGGCGCCAGCGGTCAGCACCAGCCCCTCGATTCCATGCTTTTCAATGAAGCCGAATGCACGTTGCTCTGCCGCTGCGTGGCCCGGCGCCAGGTAGTTGAGTTCGTGGTCATTGAGCTTGACCCAGTTGGCGTCTTTAATGGTTTCGATTAGAAGTTCTGGTTCGAACCAGGGCGCCCGCAGGTTGACGTCAATAAATACTTTTCCGACCTTGCCGATGCGAAGCTCCCGCCAGGTATTTCGTGAAGTGCCGGAACGCAAGGCCAGGCTGCCGTGATAGAGCCATGGGCAGGACAAAGGTGCGCTGGAGGGCAAAATGGCATCCCAGGCTGCGGGATGGATTATTTCATAGGAAGGTTCACCCTCGTTAAAACTGACCTGCACCCGTCCCGTCGGCAATTCGTCGTCATGCTGTAATCCGCGCACATCCATGCCCCATTCCTGCATGGCTGAACTGACTTCCCGCCCCTCGTTGTCGGAGCCGATTCGGCTCAGAAAACGCGGGTTTTCGCCAAAGGCCTGCAGGTGCCACGCCACGTTGAACGGAGCACCACCCAGAACGCGCCGTCCATCTGGAAAGTGATCGAACAAAACCTCACCAAAAACACAAATGCCGGCGGTCATTATTCTTTTCTCGCCATCAGCGTGCGGCGGCTCAACCCATCGTGGCTGATCAGTAAGAGGTGGTGCCTGGGATTTTCAGATGACATATCGGTGATTCATGCTAATGAATTGCAGCAACGATGTCATCCTTGTGGCAAGCCGGGGACCGCTTAAGTTCCGAAAGAACAAGGCAATGGGGCGTCAGCAGTCATCGCGCGCCGGAAAAAGTTGTCTATTCTGGTTTCAGTGCAGGGTCTTCATGCCAACGTTCCGGGGGCACGAGCTTCGCTGTTTCCGGATCGGCCACATATGCGGGCGACATGATCTGTACGCCATGTTCGTTGAACACGTCCTGAATATTGGCATGCAAATTCGAGTAGATTCGCGGAAGGTCTTTGACGTCTTCACAGTAACCGTTTACCTGGTATTCCACAGCGAAATCACCCAGGGAAGTTTGCAACATGAATGGCGCAGGCGTGTTGTTGATGCCCTCCGTTCGCCTGGCCGCTTCGATCAGCATGGCCTCGACCTGTCGCCATGGCGTGTCGTAGCCAATGCTAACCGTGGTATGGAGCAGCAGGCCCTCGGTCTTTGCCAGCTGCGAATAGTTGATGACATCGGAATTCAATATGTTCGAATTGGGAATGACCACGAATTCGTTTTTGGGAGTGCGTACGCGAGTGATCATCACCTTGAGTTCTTCGACCGTGCCCACGGTCTCTCCTACCTTGATCCGGTCACCCACTCGAAAAGCGCCTCGGTAGGTCATGCTCAGGCCCGCAAGCAAGTTTGCGATGAGCGAGGAAGAACCCAGCGAGAGCAGGATTCCGACAAAGACGGTCACGCCCTTGAAAGCCAGCGAATCGGAACCGGGAATATATGGATATGCGACGACTATGGCGAAGGCGATTACAAGAATTCGGACGATCTTGTAAGTAGGCATCGCCCATTCCGCTTCGAAGCTTTCCAGCCGGATCCGGCCATGTTCAATCGCGCGGAAGAATGCACGAAAGAACTTGAGCAGATAAGTAGTGAGAACCCAGAGAATGACCAGGAAGATCAGGTTTGGCAGAGCCGAAACAAATCCGAGCCACAGGCTCTCCAGCGGATTGACGACGAAGCGGAACAGCGTGCGCGCGAAAGGCCGGGTCCAGGGGTACAGTCCCAGAACGGCATTGAGGTAGAAATAGGTCAGGGTCAAATAGGCGACTATGCGCAGGAAACGCAGCAAACCGGCCACAAGGGTCCACAGCTGATGGGGATGAAACAAGTGGTGCGTCTTGCTGGCCAGATCCTGTACACTGCGCCGCACGTCCCGTTCTGTCCAGCTAACCAACCACCGGAATACGCGAGTAATTGCCCACAGCAGGAATATGAAGAGCGCGGTCGCCGTCAGGGCCAACAGCGAATTATTGAACAGACGGTCAATGCTACGGTCGGACCGATACTGCAAAATCGCTTCCGCTATGAGGTCGCGATAGACCACGGCCAATAGTTCGCGCTGGCTATTTTCAAGCGCAGCATCTTCTTCGAAAATGTTAAATAGCTCCGAGTCACCGGCCTTGATGATCGAGCGGTTGGGCTCTTCATTCGACACGGTCAGCAGACCTGGATCGAATGACTCGTCTCTGGCCAATTCGATGATTCGTTGCCGGATTTCGCCCGCTCTTCGCGTGGCGGGATATGAGGATATGCCTCGAACTCGAAACAGCTTCTTGCCGTCGATAATTACAGGTGCCAGATTAACGCCTGTCGAGTCTGTGGTTGGAGGTTGTTGTGCAATGGCTGATACACAAAAGAAACCACAGAGAAACCACAGGCTGAGCCATAAGCCGGGCATGAAGTGTTTTGAATGCGTTCTGGCGAGATTCATTACCTGCTGCCCCAATGAACGATGTGGTTAACCAGTCCCAATTGTGCCGGGCACTCTCATAAAGGAATCCGTATCAACCTATACCGGCCTCGAGAGTGGCGCAATGATATGTATCAGTGGTGTTGGCCGTTTGGATTCGCGTTATGTATCGCAGGTGAGGAGGCGGCCTTGAATGACTAACGATCGTAATGTTGCTATCTTAACGGGAGCAATGAATAAGAGGTCAAGAGTCACGTGGTTGGCAGCCGCCACACTGGAGTAAAGCCAAGCCACCGGCCACCCATGCGTCTGATACATTTGATTCTGGTGACATTGGCGCTCGGTGCCTGTGCAACCGTTCCCGATGATATCGGGCCGTTTACGGAAGAAATCGCGTCCGACCCTGCGCCCAGCGGCATTTTAGCCAGTATCGCTGAAACCACTACCCGTTCGGAGAGTGACGATCAATCCGGATTTTTTTTACTGGACGGTAACGCCGACGCATTGAATTGGCGGCTGGCCTTGATCGATTCGGCGGAGTCATCCCTGGACCTCCTGTACTACCTCTGGTACAGCGATGACAGTGGGCTCTTGCTGTTGGAGCGCATCCTCAGGGCAGCCGACCGAGGCGTAAGCGTTCGCTTGCTGGTCGATGACCTCCTGCTGATTGGTGGCGACAAGGGACTGGTGGCCATTGACCGGCATCCCAACGTCCAGCTGCGGCTGTTCAACCCGAAGCGGCAAAGGCAGGCTGGTATGGCCGCGGATTTTGTGGGGCGTTTCGAGCAGATGAATTCGCGGATGCACGATAAACTTGTCGTGGCAGACAACCATGCGGCGATCCTGGGGGGGAGAAACATCGGCGACTACTACTTCGGTTTGAGTCACAGTTACAATTTTCACGACCTGGACGTGATCGGCTTTGGGCCGGTGGCTCGGCAGTCGTCGGAATTATTCGATAATTTCTGGAACAGCAACTGGGTGGTTCCAGCCTCAGAGTTGCCGGCCACCGTTGACGAACGGGAAATAGCGGATCGACGTGAAAAACTCACCGAAAAATTAGAGTCGGCGGAATCCCCGGAGCAGTTCCAACTTGAACCACGGGACTGGACGGCTGAATTCGAAAACCTGGTGTCCAACCTGCAATTCGGCAGCAGCGAAATCATTTGGGACCACATAGAGGATGGAAAGCTGGTACAGGATATGACCGATTCACTGTCGGTCATGCTCCGTTCGGCCGAGCGTAACATTGACATTATCAACGCATATATCATTCCCGGGCAGCGCTTCATCGATGGCATAAAGCAAATGACAGAAAATGGTATTCGGATACGTATCCTGACCAACTCGCTGGCCTCGCATGATGTGCCAGCTGTAAACAGCCACTATAAGAAATGGCGGAAGCCGATCATTGAGGCTGGAGCGGAATTGTATGAGTTTCGTGCAGATCCGGCCATCAAACCCCTGGTGGATACCGCACCGGTGGTGTCAGGATTTTCCGGATTACATACCAAATCCTTTGTCGTCGACGGGCACAAGGTCTTTATCGGATCAATGAACTTTGACCCCCGTTCGGCCCTCATCAACACCGAGATGGGGATCATTATTGACAGCCCTGGTTTGGGAAAAGAGATGCTACGCCTGGCTGAGCGCGACATGGCACCGGAAAACGCCTGGCAAGTAAAATTGGATGAACAGGGAAAACTGATCTGGGTAAACAGCGACGAAACCGTCACACGACAGCCCGCGAGAAATGCCTGGCAACGATTTTTGGACGGCTTTTTCAGGATTCTGCCTAAAAGCCAGTTTTAGATGAGCAGACCGGGCCTGGCTCGTCGGCTCGTCTTAATGCCTCCCGTTTGAACTAAGCGCTATATCGTCATTGGATAGCGCTGAAACCACGCCTTCTCCCACGGTGCGCCCACCCTCACGTATCGCGAATCGCAAACCTTTTTCCATCGCTATCGGCACCTGCAGTTCCACCTGTATCTCTGCAGTCTCTCCTGGCATGACATTCTGAATCCCCTGCGGCAGCGCCACCGCTCCTGGTACGTCCGTCGTGCGAAAATAAAACTGCGGCCGGTAGTCATTGGAAAACGGCGTGTCACGGCCACCCTCATCTTTGCTCAGCATATACACTTTTGCTTCAAACCTGGTATGCGGTGCTATCGATCCCGGCTTCGCCAGCACCTGGCCTCGCTCCACATCGCCTCGCTCCATGCCTCGCAACAAAAACCCGACGTTTTCGCCCGCCCGGCCTTGATCCACGATCTTACGAAACATCTCGACGCTCGTTACTGTCGTCGTCTGCACTTTTTTTATTCCGACGATCTCAACCTCGTCGCCTACATTGACAGTGCCCCGATCAATACGGCCCGTTGCCACCACCCCTCGACCGGAGATCGAGAACACATCCTCGATTGCCATCAGGAACGGCTTGTCACGTGCTTGCTCGATGGTAGCTGAAGTGTCCGGGATCCCCAGCAACTCTTCGACATTTTCTATACTCGGCCCGGCGGCTGGCATCTCGGCTCGCTCGCGAGGTACCTCCGCGATGATCGCATTACTGGTTGCAGGGCCTGTTTGAACAGTCGCCGGATTCGCGGCCCCCAGTTCGGCACATGCATCCAAATCCAATGTCGGAGATGAGGCGATAGCTGGCGAGTGACTGGAATTGGTCCCCGTGTCGAATCCAAGTACACTTGCAACGGCCTGCGTAGCCATTGAGAAGCACTTTTTAACTTTGGTCGCTTCAAGTCGATAATCGGGGATTGTATTGTAAATCATGCCAGTGTCTTTGGTCTGATCCACAAACCGGTTCAGGTAGGCATACAAACCGGTCAACTGTTCGAAGGACTTGACGAAATCCTGCTTCTCGTTGGCATCCGCCAGATGGGCGGACATCTCCCATATCAATACATGCAGTTGCTTTTGCTTGTTCTCCGGAAAAATGGATTGATATTTCGGCACGGCATTGTAGATGTTTCGAATATCTGAGAAGGTTTTCTCACTCACGTTGCTGTCTTCAGAGCACTCCGAATCAAAGTAGTTTTCAATCAGGCGGATGCGGTAGTCGATCTCTGTATTGAGCTTTTTCACGTTCTGGACGTTGGCGCTACGCTGTTCGATGGTATGACTCAATT
>JAOUCS010000227.1 GCA_029859645.1 Lysobacterales bacterium
GTCACAACAGCCTACGCGGCTGCGTCCGTTGAGAAATGCCAGGCGGCGTTTGACAAGTTCAAGGGGCTCGGAAACGTTCCCCAATTGCTGGCCGAATCCTACGGTTATGCCGTGCTGCCAACCATTGGTAAAGGCGGTATTGGTGTCGGCGGTGCCGGTGGCACCGGCTGTGTATTTGCCGGTGGAAAGCATACCGGAAACGTTTCCATGGGCCAGGTTACTGTCGGTTTTCAACTTGGTGGACAGTCCTATAGCCAGTTGATCCTGTTCAAGAATAAGGATGTCTACAATGACTTTACCCAGGGCAAATTCGAGTTCGGGGCTGATGCCACGGCGGTAGCATTAACCTATGGCGCCCAGGCAGGTGCGACGACCAAGGGTGCATCGGCCAGTGCCGGTGATACCAAGGGTAAGGCTGCGTGGAAGCGCGGTATGGCGGTGTACACGATTGCCAAGGGTGGCCTCATGTACGAAGCGTCTATCGGTGGTCAGAAATTCAACTTTAAACCGTTGATCGACTAAACCCGGTTCCTTGTCAGCTGCGGCAGTATGGCTGCCGCAGCTAAATGCCAGATTGGCTTGGAAATACCTCGGCATGAGCCGCGCACCAATGCGATTGCCCAAAAGGATCATAGCTCTCAATCCGGGCCGTAATATATGAGGTTACGAGAAATGAAACTTACTGTTTTCACCGCACTACTGGCTTCCTTTACATTTTCCCCGCTGGTAAATGCCGATAACTGGCAGCCAATAACCGGGGCGGAAGCCCTTCAACAACTGGTTTCCGGCGCCACTGCTGAGATCGAGTTGCAACCCGGCGTAACCGCCGTGGGCAAATACTATGCCGATGGTACCGCCGAGATCGAGGCCTGGAACGAAACATTTCAGCGTACCTGGGCGGTCAAAGGCGATGACCAGGTGTGTTACACGGGTGTGAAAACCAACTGTTTTAGCTTTGAGAAAAATCTAGACGATAAGGCCGAGTTCAGAGCCAGCAACGTTGCAACTGCAGAAGTGTTCGTTTTCCGGGTCACGGACGCTGAAACCGACACGTTTACCAGGGAAACTCCTGCAGGCAACGAAGGTGGACTCGGTTCGCCGTCCGCAGCGGAAGTCGCCGCAGCGCTGTCTGATCCGAACACAAACATGGGCAGTATGAATTTTCAGTTCGACTACATCTCCTATGATGGCGACATACCCGGCGCCGGCAGTGCCAGCGCGACGCGAATGCTGTGGCAGCCATCCTTGCCTTACAAGTTGAATGACACCACCAACCTGTTTATACGGCCTGCCATCCCGGTTATTTTCAGTCAGGATGTGCCGCAACCCGACGGCAGCTTCAGCTCTGAAGGTGTTGATCTTGGCGATATCGGCTTTGATTTTTCGGTGGGCAAAACCCTTCCAGGCGGCATTGTGTTGTTGGGAGGGTTAGCCGGCACGCTACCGACGGCAACCAACGATTCGCTGGGACTGGACCAGTGGCTGTTAGGCCCGGAGGCCGCGGTCGCTATGGTTCAAAAATGGGGGGTGTTGGGTGTGCTCGTCTCGCATCAATGGGATATAGCAGGTGAGGATGACTACGACACCAGCATTACCGGTGGCCAGTATTTTTATGCTTTTAACCTGAAAGATGGCTGGCAGATCAACGCCTCGCCCACATTTTCTTATAATCACGAGGCAAGCAGCGGCAACAAGTGGACATTTCCGTTAGGTATCGGTGCCTCAAAGACCACGCTCTTCGGTGGCCGGCCCTGGAAGTTCGGTTTGCAATACTGGCACTACGTCAAATCCCCTGACAACTTTGGGCCTGATTATCAGATTCGTTTCAGCGTTTCACCCGTGATCAAGCTGCCCTGGTGAGTCTGGTGAAGATAATGACATTAAGGTGACAGGAATATGCGATCAATAAATACATGGCGACGTTTAGCTGGCGTGATGATTACGGCGATAAGCCTGAGTCTATTCCTATCGGGATGTGACGCAGCTGACCAGAAAGTCGGGGCTTCCGGTATCGACAGCGACCGGCCTGTCGAGCGCTTCGAGTATGACTCCCCCGAGCAGGTGGAGGAGCTCGCCGAAAGCCTCAATTACACCCCGGCGGCCTGGCAGGCTGGTATCCGTGAAGTGCCCAGGCTTTATGTCACTACGGTGCCGTCACGCTGGCGCGACACGACTTCAGATGGCATGCCTGTGGTAGATAAGAAGCGTGCGTTCTTTCGCTTGGTCGGCCCACTTGTCTTACATGCGAACGAACTGATTCAGGCAGACCGGCAACAGCTGGAATCGATTGTTAAGACGCTTCGTTCCGGCGATTCGATCAGCCCCGGGGAAGAGACCTTTATAAGGGAAATCGCAGTTGCATATAAGCTGGCCGAAGCAGAGAGTGAGGTCGACATTACCGACCAGGCGCTACAGGATCAGCTCATCCGGCGGGTCGACACTTTGCCGCCATCCCTGGTGCTTGCCCAGGGGGCAGAGGAGAGCGGATGGGGAACCTCCCGTTTTGCTGTCGAGGGCAACGCACTGTTCGGTATGTGGACCTGGGGCGAAGAGGGAATCAAGCCCAAGCAGCAGCGCGCCGAACACGGCGACCATAAGATTGCATCCTATAAAACACCCATGGAGTCGGTCATTGGTTATATGCACAACCTGAACACGCACCGAAGCTACGAAACCCTGCGTGCGCGCCGGGCGGAGCTACGCGGCTCCGGCG
>JAOUCS010000228.1 GCA_029859645.1 Lysobacterales bacterium
CGGCTGCCCGTTCTGCAGGAGTGTCGACGCAACTATCGCCCGCCTGGGCCTGGACATTGAAATGCGCGATGTGCGCCAGGATTGGGATTTTCGGGAACAGCTGATCGAAGCCCGCGGCCGCGCCACAGTGCCGGTTCTGTGGATTCAGTCACCCGATGGCGAAGTACGCTGGATGCCAGAATCGCTGGATATCATCCACTACCTGGAGCACATGTACGAGAAAAGGGGGTCAGGTTAACTTATTCGGGCGGCGCTGTTGCGCTCGCCCGAATAAGTTAACCTGACCCCCTTTTTCCTAAACTTTGCGAATACCTGATGGTCAGAAAGTCCATGGAGGGGTCAAACCATCGCAAACTGATCGCACTTTCTCTCGCCATCGTGCTCGCATTCGGGCTCGTGACGTACGCGCTGTGGCGCTCTGCCCAGAGTGAAGAAGACACCGTGTCTCCGCAGGATCCGCCGCTGCCGATGAACGAGGCGGTGGACTCCGAAGCCGGCCGCACCGAGGCCGCCCCGGCTGAACCTCAAACAACGCTGTTGAGCGCGCGAACAGCCGGAGACCTTAAAGCTGCGCAGAAACGAAAAGTTCCGACAACCCAGGTGACCATTCCACACGATGTCGCCATGGACGATTACAAAACCCGCCTGTGGGCAGATATCCGGGCCAACCCTCCCGCGTTCAGCTGGCCGGGCGATCCGGCACTCGACGCGGACATGGCCTACAGGCTCTATATGTACTATGGCAATTGCTCTGTGTTACTCAGCAGGGGCGACCAAATGGATGAGCAGATCGACAAGATCGAGAGCCGGGCCGCACGAGCAGATGGCAGGTCGCTGCAAAAACTTGAAGGCCGTCTTGACCGGATGATTGATTTTTTCGATTTGTGCCTGCCTATACCCCCCGAGGTGGACGCCCGCATGGAAGCGGTCGTCTGGATGTCCGAGGCTGTTCGGCTGGGTCATGAGATCGCGGAAGTACAATTTTACGAAAAAGCCATGGGGTTCATGCTGCGCACCGATCCAAGCGCCAATCGACCGCCGTTGGCGATGCAACATCCACAGTTGGTCGCTGATTTCAAAACCACCGCGCGGCTCGGGCTGGCCCGCGCCCTGGAGAAGGGACACCCCGAGGCCTACCTGGCCAAATCACGGGCCGTGCTGGAAGGGTTGATCTACAAAAAAGACCCGGTTCTTGCCTATGCGTATGTTCGACTGGCCGAACAGGAAGCATCGAAAAACCGGGTGATCCTCAGCGAACTTGATGACTGGAAGCAGCAAACCGCCAAGTACCTGAACCCGGAACAAATCGCCGAGGCTGAGCAACTGCTGCAGGAATTGAAAGCGCCTTAAGCAGGCTCACCGGGGTAATCGCTCAGAAATACGGATCAACCGCAACACCCTCCAGCCGCCGGTCAATTGCCAGCAACTGCTTCAGTATCGCCATGTGCCCGGTGCCGCCGATGGCGATGATGCGTTCCCCCGGCTCAGCCAGCTTCTGGATGTTGGCGTACATGTAAAAGTTGCGCTTCCACCAACTGGCGGAGGAGGCTGCGCCTGAATAGCCGTCGCCAGCCCCGATCGCATTGGTGGCCAGGTACATGTCCATGTTCATGCGTTCGTTATCGGGGTCGTTCTGGCGCTGCAGCAGTTGCTTCAGCGACATCGTGGCGCGGGCCTGCTCGTCTTCAGCGGTAAAAGTCTCGATGATCTTGTTGAAAGTCTTCATCCCGGGTGAGTCATGCTTCTTGGCATACTCGAACATCGCCTCGGCTTCCCAACCAACCTCGCGGTTGTCGAAGCTGTAGACCCGCTCGTGACCGGCCAGCTTCGCGATACGGAAGCCCAGTTGATAAATCTCGTTGGCGCCCAGCTCGTAATTGCCGGCCAGGTACTCGCGGTAGCGTTCGTTGATCGCCTCATCGTTTTCCGGGTTGTACTCCAGCAGCACTCGGGTGGGCTTGAATCCCTGCAGCCGCTGGGTCAGCGCTTCCAGGTATGCCTGGTTTTCCTCGGCGAGGATATCGATGTCTTTTACTTTCACGATGTCCAGCCCGGCATCCTTGAAGTGGAAGGTGCCGAACAGCATGACCTGGGCGGGTTGCGCGGCCAGCATGGGTAGGGAGATCAGCGTAAGGACAAGTGTGGTGAGCAGTCGAGACATGAGTTGGACTCCGTTTAAATAATAAGGTGGTGAATTTCGGCCTTCGGAGGCCTCAACCGTCATCCGGTTTTTCAGCCTGGCTTTCCGGCGGCAAGCTGTAATACTGGCCGGGCTGACCCTTGCCGCTCCTGGCCTTTGCCTGGCGGCGGCGCTCCTGCATCATTGCCCACTGCTCGTCGGTAAACACGGCCCGCACTTCCTCGCGGCTACCGCCTCTTTCGCGCAGCTCGTGCAATTGCGCGACCTGTTCATCGCTCAGGCCCAGGTTTTTCTGCATCCGCGCCAACTGGTCAGCCCCTGCGCGCTTGCCCTCGACTTGTGCATGGGCCGTGGCGGACAACAAAACCAGGACGGCGGCAGCGGCAAGAAACTGTTTCATGGGCAGACCTCTTTTAACCATTTTTCGATACCTTGCAACGCTGGCTATTCTGACCCCGCCAAATGAAACAATCAATCCGTCGAACTCAACCCGCCGGAATTTTTTCAATTCATGTACTAAGCTTCTACGAGCAGTGATAAAAAATACCTGACCGGGGAGAGTCACCATG
>JAOUCS010000134.1 GCA_029859645.1 Lysobacterales bacterium
GTTTTTTCAGGTGATTAGGGCAGGGTAGCCGAAACTGAACCTATGCCGAACCTGGATCGGCTCGGATGGCCTGATTGGCTGCAGTAAGTGGAAGATTCCTAAGCGATTTCCCAGACCGAACTTCCGAACCAGGACCGAACTGCTAAGCCACTGATCTACCTTGTGAGCTAGTCGTTCACCATGCACAGGCCCCAGACGGATTCCCAAATTAAGTGGGGCTGTTACTCAACTAACTCGATTTCGCTGGGTCGCCACTCTTTATCAATCCATGGCTGCTCTGGCCCATACATACGGATTACTGTAAACCAGCTTTTCCCCGGGATAGTTTCAAGCCAGTTCTTTTCAAAGCCCTTCGGTGGCTTAGGCCCATAGTATATGTCATAGCTGCCATCCTCATTTGGTTCAACACCAGTCTGACTCCCAACTGTTGCTTTTCCTCCCATAGAGGTGAATGGGGCTCTGGTCTGAGTGTCATATAAGGTCATAGCCCAGAAGTCATTAGCCGGAGGGTTGGGAGGCAAGTGCAATTTGTAGGTCTTGGAACCATCGAACGGCTGTTTATTGGCGTCTAGATAGGCTATCCCATAATCCGATCCTTTGCCTGGAATAGTAACGGCCATTGCCGGTGTTACTATCGTATACGGATAATGAAACATTACCCGGGCATCAGAGTTCATCGTGTGTTCATCCTTGCCGTTAAAGAACACATTCTTATCGACCCAGCCCATCAGCCACGCACTGTCATCGCCCGGATAAAGTTCAATTCCTTTCATGTTATCCACGCTTCCTTCAATTCGCGGATACCATACGATTGATCTGGCAGTTGCATTTGCAATTGCTACAGCATCAATCAATATATTTTGCATTCGTTCGTCTGGAGCAAACGGTTTGCCTTTTTCAATACCGATTGACGCAAACAAACCGCGAGTTTCCGGGTCAATCATATCGAGAGGTTCGTATTGAATGATTTTGTTCACATGCTCATAGAAGGTGTAGTCATTCGTGTGCACGGTGTTGAACTTTTTGCCCGACCCATTGATAAACTCCATTTCTGGAGGGTTATCCTTTTTTGCCAAAGGATAAATCTTTGTTTTCCTGGCGTTGGCCTTAGCCACATCAAGCCCATTTGCTATTGATCCGCGTGTAAAGGCCATCATTTTGTATGTTCTGGAATTAATTATGTAGTAGCCGTCTGGAGCCTCACCTTCATAGCCCGGTGGCAGGACCAAGTATTTTCCGCCTTCGCCCTTATCCTGTCCGAATGGACCTATATCTCCCGCATAGCGAAACCATGCATCCTGAAAGGCGCCCAACATTCCGGGAGGAATATCAACGACGGTAGGTCCATCTTCCTTTAAATCAAGCTGCCCGAACACATACATGGTGGACGTGTTGGTCGTCAGGTAGAGTGAATTTGCATCGGCCAGTTCTTCGAATATCAGGAGTTGATTAGACTTCTTCTGACCGATGACTCTTGGGCCTTCCATCATGCCTTGAATTGAAGCCGCGGGAATTCCTTTCAGAAAAACATCAACAGCCCGCATGGTATCCAAATAGTCATACACTTTTTCTGCGGTAGCGGGTAATGGTGCCCCGTCAATATATTCAAGAGTACCTATGGATGTCTGGACTTCATCAGGTGTACTAATTCTACTCAATGCTACGTTGCCAATTTCTTCCGAGGCGTAAGAAAGTTGGCAACCTAATAAAACAATCAAGAACGGAATTAGGAATTTCATGGGTGGCAGCTCCGGTATATAAATATTTGGGCGCGACTTGAAGACCCGGGAATGAGGTTCTTGAACGCAACGGCCACTAATACTAATGGTTTCAGCATCAATGACAACTCAAATTGGATGCCGTCAAATTAACCCGCCGAAATAGATAGAATCGGCACATGAACACACAGAAACGCCACCGATTCCCGCCTGACATCATCAGCTTCGCTGTCTGAATCTATTACAGATTCAACTTCAGCCGCCGAGATGCGAAAGATCTCCCAGCCGAGAGAGGCATTAGCGTCACTCCGGAATCAATCAGCCCTTGGTGCATTCAGTATGGCGCTCTCGACGCCATAAGGCTCAAATGGAATCACCGAATTTTTGGGAATATCTTTTACCTCGATGAGGTCTTCGCCGGCGTGCGGACCATTCAGATCAACGGCTATCCGCATTTTTGGAGGGTATTGCTGCGATGATGACATCCACAAGTTTTTCTGTGGCCACGGCCAGCGGGCGCTCAGCAGCGGTGATCAGTTGAACTGGAACCCTCTCCGGCCAGTTCATCGGGTTTAACTCGATGAGCACGCCAGCATTGAGTTCCAGCTTCGCATCTTCTCGATAAAGGCCCATCAAAGCGTCTGTTCTTTGGACGATGTTTTTCATTAAGCCGAGATCATCAGCGTATAGTTCGTAATCGGTTTTGGGGTCGATATCAAGGCCTTCCCGAAGCAGTTCTTTTTTTGCCCACTGCGAGTACCACTCAGGGAGACGCGCGCCCAGGCGGGGGTAGGCAAAGTACTCATGGATTTTTCGCTTGGGGCGGGTCGACAGGGGGTGTTCTGATCGACCGACGAGGACAGGTGCCGGAATCGAGAATTCAATAGATTCAACCTTATGCGCTTGATCACCGGGCATTGGGTAGCTGAGAAAGAAATCGATTTCCCTGCTCTCCAGCAGTTTGTTCAGCGCCGGGCGGTGACCGTTAATCACGGTGTAGCTGACCCTTGGTAGATCGTTCATCAGTTGAACGAGGGCGGGTGCCATCAGTGTGTTCGCCAGAGTAGGGTCCACGCCGATATTCAGTTGCCCTGCTTCCGGTTTATTGGCCAACTCAATCTCGCGGTCCATGGCATCCGCGCGCTGAATGATTGCCTGGGCACCCTCAATAATAATCGCCCCTTTTGCTGTAGGCGATACGCCGGTGCGCTTGCGAGTGAAGAGTGTGCAACCGTAATAGCTTTCAAGCCGTTGAATGCTCTGCGTTAGCCCTGACGGTGTAATCCCAAGTTTTTGTGCTGCGAGTTGGAAGCTGCCGGTGTCTGACAGGGCGATAGCACATTGGAGTTGACGCAAGTTGAGCATCGGAAGTCCGAATAATCCCATAAATAAGAATATGTAATTTTAACTTAAGATAAATTAAATGTCCTTAATAAGGACCATTCTTTATAATACCTGCCGGTCGCGACTTCTGGTGCCCGGTAAGGCCTTCGGTTTTACGCCAGCGGCACTTTCGTCAGTGCGTAGTGCAGCAGTATTGCTAGAAGAAGCGAAGGAATCGAGTATCGGCTGATGGTATTGATATTACTCAGGCCCGCTGAACATCAAAACTGGGGATGACCTTATGAGAATCAGGCAAACAACTTTTTTCCTGTTTGGCTTGGCAATACTAACGGCTGGGCTTGTATCAACTGACGAGAGCCATGCTGGCACACCTCCTCCTGGGTACAACACGGAAATACCATCTGGCCTCCTCACACCTGATGCTGTGGAAACCTCCATCGGCAAGCTTGAGTTTTCAGACGGTGTACCAACAGAGAAGACCGTTGAAAAAGTTTATGATTTTCTCGATACCTCCAGGGCGGTCGATACATTCCTGAAGGGTATGCCGGCCGCATCATTACACGCCTTAATAGAGGGCGCCCATTCGCTAGGCGCGGTTGAAGCCAATGAAGTGATGATCTTTGATCAGTTGATGGATTCAACCCCCATGTTCCTGACCGCTAATAGCACAACGATGTACGTAATCCCCGATCTGGATTTGAAGCGTGATGGCCCTACCGTGGTTGAAGTTCCTCCCGGCCTATTAGGTGCCGCAAATGATGCCTATTTCCGCTTCATCAATAATCTTCCGGCCGGGAAATACCTGTATTTGCCGCCTGGCTATGAAGATGACGTGCCCGAGGGTTATACCGTTCTGAAGCCAAACAGCTACCGCATCTGGGTGTTTTTGCGCCTTACGCCCAGAGAAGGCCTGGCTGAGGCAGCAAGTTTTATCAAGGACAACCTTAAAGTCTATCCGCTGTCGGCCGCGGCAACACCCCCGAAAATGCGGTGGATCAGTGCCAGTGGCAGGGAATTTAATACTATCCATACCAATGACGTGAGTTTCTATGATCACCTCAATGAGGTAGTGCAGTACGAAGCCATGGAAACATTCACCCCGGAAGTGCGCGGGCTTTTTGCTTCCATTGGCATTGAGAAAGGCAAGCCATTTCAACCGGATGAGCGTATGAGCTCAATCCTGAAGGACGGCGTAGCAATTGCCAATGCTGCGTCCAGGGCAATCGTTTGGTACCCACGCTACGACGTAAACCTTCAAGGGGTTCGAATTTATCCGGACACGAACAGCGCCTGGTTGCGGGCCTATACGGATCAGAACGTATTCTTCAATGGCCGAGACGGCCATACCATGAATACCGATGCCCGCGTCACTTTCCACTATCCTTACACGGCGGTAACGCCCGCTATGGCCAAACCCCGGCTGGGTAAAGGGTCTGATTACGGCATCGCATTCCTGGATAGCAACAAGGAGCCGTTCGATGGCGGCACCACCTACCGACTCCGATTGCCAGCTAATGCGCCAGTCAAAGATTTTTGGGCAGTCACCGTCTATGACCCGCAAACCCGATCCATGTTACAGACTCCACAAATGGATCCGACGATAGACAGTATCAAGAGTGTTCCTGCAACCAATGAAGATGGCTCCGTAGATATTTACTTCGGACCCAAACCGCCAAAGGGGCATGAAAGAAACTGGATACAGACAATACCGGGTAAGGGTTGGTTTACGATTTTGCGTATGTACGGCCCCCTGGAGAGTTGGATTGATCAAACCTGGAGACCGAGTGAAGTCGAGCCGGTAGGTTAAACGCAGTTCTGGTGGGTGCTCGCTGTCACCACCTTTTGATGATCAGGAGTTACTAATGAAGAAAGTATTCGCTGTAATTGCGAGCAGTATGGTATTGGCGATGCCAGTAGCCTCTCTGGCCGGCAACCCTGAGTTTGCAGCGGATATTCCGGACAACGTGCTCACCCCGGATGTAGTCAACACGCAAACACTGGGTAAGCTTGAGTTCTTTGATGGCATGCCATCGGAAGAGACCGTCAACAAGGCTTTCGAGAACCTGGATCTTATTCGAGCGACGACAGCATTCCTTGATGGCATGAAGATCGCCTCACTGCGTGGCATGTTTCAGGGGTATGAAGACGCGGGGGCCAAGCCCAATGAAATCGTAATCACTGAAACATTGATGGACGCGAGGTCGATCTGGCTCACACCGAATACCACTACGATCTACATTGGTTCCAACGTGGATGTTTCCAGTGGCCCAATGGTGATTGAAATTCCACCTGGCATTTTGGGGCTTCTGGATGATGCTGCTTTTGATTTCGTTGCCAATATCGGTGTGCTGGGTCCCGACGAGGGCAAAGGCGGAAAGTACGTTCTTCTCCATAACGATGACGAGACGGTCGTCCCGGAGGGTTACTTCGAACTGCGCACAAAAACCTATGAACACTGGTTGCTACTCAGACGCTCCCCGGGGCCCAATGGAGAAACGGAAGAGGCGGTGGCTGAAATCAAGGCAGGCTTGAACGTGTATCCCTTGAGTGAGGCTGGCAGCCCGCCCGCTGAGACGTTCATCGATATCTCGGGCATGCAATACAACACCGTACACGCCAACAATGAAGAATTCTTTAAAGAAATCCATGTCGCGCTCGACAATAACCCTGAGGGGGCGTTTGCACCGGAGATTCTTGGCACATTCGCATCGATAGGCATCAAGAAGGGGCAACCGTTTGAGCCTGACGCGAGAATGCAGCGGATCATGATTGAGGCGGCCTCTATCGCAAATGCTACAGCACGGGCCATCACCTATGCTTCACGCGACCCGGGTGTCTTCTTCTACGAGGACCGCCAATGGAATTCGCCATTTCAGCGGCAGAGTTACCAGTTTCTGGAAAATGGTGCTCGTATCCTGGATGACCGGTCGTACTTCTTCTATATGGCAACCGGCATTACCCCAGCCATGACTGCTCCGCCGGTTGGCTCCGGTTCTGTTTATGCCATGACCGCCAGAGACAAGGATGGCGCCTATCTGGATGGTTCAAAGACCTATAAAGTGACGCTGCCAGCACCGGTTCCGGCCAAGAATTTCTGGTCGTTCATGCTCTATAGCGGCCAGACCCGTTCCATTTTGGAAACCGATCAGCGCTCTGGCGGCATCGATTCAAACCGGCCAGGCATCAAAGGCAATGCTGACGGTAGCTACACGATCTATGTGGGTCCAGAGGCTCCGAAGGGATGGGAGAATAACTGGGCGCAGACTATCCCGGGCAAAAGTTTCAACGTCATGATGCGTCTTTATGGACCCCTTGAACCCTGGTTTGACAAGTCATGGAAGCCCGGTGACTTTGTCGAGGTCAAATGACGAGATAGCTCTGCCTTATGCCTTTAACACCCAGATTGGGCTGTTCACCAATTCGAAAGCAAGAGGCCCGGAGTGAACTTGCACTCGATTAACAGTCCTATTTTGCACAAAGCCCTGGAGGGCCAGGTCAATGAAAAGAATATCGATATGCTTATTGGCGGCAATGTTTTCGCTATTTGCCACTGCTGAGCCTGAACAGGCAGAAAGCGGGCTACCAGAAGATTTGGACGCGGCTGCTGCTGAGCAGGCTGCTGTTGCCGAAGCGCTGAATAATCCACTGTCTTCTCTTTGGATAATGTTTATCCAGAATGATACCACCTTGTACAAGGGCGACCTTGTGGATAGCCTGGGGAAAAGCGACCTGGTGCAGAATACGACGCTAATCCAACCGGTTATGCCATTTCAGTTGACCGAGAACTGGAAGGCCATTTTTCGTCCGGTAATTCCGATTAATAGCTTTGAAACCGTAGACAACCTGGACGTAACAACTGGCACGGTCCCTGATACTACTGGTACGGATTTTGATCGTGAAACTGGCTTGGGGGACATTATACTGTGGTCAGCGTTCTCCAACAGTTACAAGCCGCCGTTTGTATGGGGTTTTGGCCCCACAGTCATGTTACCCACTGCTACCGATGACAGGCTGGGAACCGGGAAATATAGCGCCGGGCCCATGGCTCTTGCTATAAACATCACTGACGACTGGATATTTGGCGGCGTTGGGCAACACTGGTGGTCTTTTGCTGGCGACGACACGAAAAATGTCGACACTTCCTTTGGTAAAGTGCAGGCAGATCGGCCCGATGTGAATCTGACAGACTTCCAATACATCGTTCGCTATAGGTATTCTGCACTCACCAACATTGGTGCAGCACCGAATGTCCAGTATAACTGGGAAACTGACGAGTTAAGTCTACCCCTTGGGCTTGGCTTTGACACAATGGGTAAAATCGGCAGGTTGCCAATCAAGTTTGGTGCCGAGATACACTACTATGCTGTTCAAGATGATGACTTTGGTCCAGACTGGCGGCTGCGCCTTTACTTTGTGCCGGTATTGCCGTCTCCTGGTTGGTCCAAAAAGGCCCTGTTCTGATGTTCTTGGTACTAATGTAATGAACCATCCCCATCCACGCCGCTAGCCCGGCGGGGTCTTCCGGACTAGATTCAGTCTGCTGGACCTTAACCTTGGATGGGAGATCGATATGACTATTAGTATTCTGGGCATTGATATTGCCAAGAACACCTTTCAACTCCACGGCGCCGATCATTCTGGCAAAACCGTATACAAGAAGCGTCTGGCTCGCCGCGAGTTAGCTGCTCACGTGACCAACCTGCCACCCTGCACCATTGTGATGGAGGCATGTGGCGGGTCCAACTACTGGGCGCGAGTTTTCCAAAGCAGCGGCCATTCGGTGAAGCTGATTGGCGCTCAGTTCGTCAAACCGTTTGTGAAAACCAATAAGAACGACGCCAACGATGCGCAGGCGATAGTCGAGGCAGCCAGCAGGCCGTCGATGCACTTTGTGCCCATCAAAAAGGTCGAGCAGCAGGACATTCAAACGATTCACCGAATACGCACTCGAGTCGTCAAGAACCGAACAGCGTTGATCAATGAGATAAGAGGACTGTGCCTGGAGTATGGGGTTGTCCTTACTCCTGGAGCCGCTCGGGTAAAATCCTCGCTCTGTGTAGCCATTGCCGATGGCGATAACGAGCTGACGCCATTGTCACGAGAGTCTATGCAGGATCTGTACGATGAACTGGTGGATGTTGAATGCAGGTTGAAAAAGCTCGATAACAAAATCCGTCAGCTGTGCAGACAGAATGAGAACTGCCAGCGCATACTGAAAATTCCGGGTGTCGGTGAACTGACCGCCACAGCCATTGTCGCAGCGGTGCCCGATCCGAAGGAGTTCCGCAATGGTCGCCATCTGTCGGCCTGGCTTGGGCTGGTTCCGCGGCAATCGTCCAGCGGAGACAAGCGAACCCTCCTTGGTATCAGTAAACGGGGTGACCGATATCTACGGACGTTACTGATCCACGGAGCCAGGGCGGTACTGAGCCACTACAAGCACAAAGATAACGACTACACCCATTGGGTTGGTCGGAAAAAGGCCACGCTGAGTCACAACAAAGCAGCCGTGGCTTTGGCGAACAAAAATGCGCGGATCATCTGGTCGATGTTGAATTCGGGGGAGGAGTTTAGCTACGGGGCATCCGCAACCGCTGCCTGATACTCAATATCGGCCAGCTACTTTTAACGAACTGGGCACAATCACGAGTTTGCTATGGTTGATTTGAATGATGGTGAATAGGTCACACCGGCTCTTTTAGAACCTGGAACTTGTCACGGCCCTCAGAGGCCATGGTACTGATGAGGTGGAGGAGCGCGGATTTACATCAGGGCACAAGTTTAGCTTGAATGCCGAATATATGACTGCAACTCAGACCTATGGCAACCATCGGAAATCAACTTGCAAAAGGGGATGGTTCATATATGACAAGTTAACTCGCCCAAATTGCTAGAACCGGCCAATGAATACCTACAAGCGGCACTGGTTTCCTCCCGATATCATCAGCTACGCCGTCTGGCTCTACTATAGATTCAATCTCAGCCACCGGGATATTGAAGGCTTACTCGCCGAGCGCGGCATCACTGTCGGTTACGCCCCCACCCACCGACTCCCAGTCTATGGATCTTCAATAAAAGTCGGACGCTCTCTTCTATAGAAAACCTATAAAAATCAATAAGATGGTGGGCCCAGAAGGACTTGAACCTTCGACCTGCCGATTATGAGTAGTACGGACAGACCGAAATCGAGGCAGTAAGGCGAAGAAAGGTAAGGGTTTTT
>JAOUCS010000229.1 GCA_029859645.1 Lysobacterales bacterium
CGTAATGAGCGAGAATCTCATCGACCTTTTCCCAGGACTGGTCATGCCAAAGGGGGCCATAACTGTTCGCATACCATTGCGCAGGGTCCATGAAAGCGTGAGCATCAGCTTCGCCGGAGGAAGGGAAGGCTGCAACTGTCAGTAACACGGTTAAACAAAGCGTGGTAGAGAACCCAACATGTTTCATGACACAAAACCTCGTTTTGGACGGTCTGTTGAAAATTTCGATCCGTCAAGCTATCCCGACCGCGCAATCATTGCAACAACGGATGGGAATCCCGCTGGATTTTAACCTGAGCAAGATCAGATGAATCGCAATAGCCGCTGGCAAGTTATCCACCAGGAATTTAAAGTATTGCTGCCTGGTTCCAGGCCCTTGTTAAGGGTTGACGAACCGGCCGAACAGAATGCTTTCAACGTCGCACCGGACGTTTCAATTGGGGAGAAAAAAATGAACCCATACCTTAACTCTGTGATGGCCACAGTCAAAGCGAAAAACCGCGGTGAAGAAGAATTCCACCAGGCGGTGGAAGAAGTTCTGGAGACCCTCGAACCGGTACTGGAGCAACATCCCGAATACATAGAGGCAAAAATTGTCGAACGGCTGGTCGAGCCGGAACGGATGATCGTGTTCCGCGTTCCCTGGCTGGATGATGCCGGACAGGTTCAGGTCAACCGGGGTTTCCGTGTCGAATTCAACAGCGCGATCGGACCCTACAAGGGCGGATTACGATTCCACCCCAGCGTCAACCAGGGCATCCTTAAATTCCTCGGCTTCGAGCAGGTATTGAAGAACAGCCTGACCACGCTGCCGATGGGCGGCGGCAAGGGGGGTTCCGACTTTGATCCCAAAGGTAAATCCGACAATGAAGTGATGCGTTTTTGCCAGAGTTTCATGACCGAGCTTTCCCGCCACATCGGCCCGAACACCGACGTTCCGGCAGGTGATATCGGCGTGGGCGGACGTGAGATCGGCTACCTGTTTGGACAGTACAAGCGCTGTCGCAACGCGTTCGAGGGCGTGCTTACCGGCAAGAACCTCAACTGGGGCGGCAGCCTGATCCGTCCTGAAGCAACGGGTTACGGTACGGTCTATTTTGCCAAGGAAATGCTCAAGACGCAGGGCAAGACTTTTGAAGGTCTGCGCGTGGCGGTTTCCGGTTCCGGTAACGTGGCACAGTACGCTACCGAAAAAGTCAATGACTTTGGCGGCAAAGTCGTGACGCTTTCCGATTCCAGCGGTTACATCGTCGACGAGGATGGCATCTCTCCCGAAAAGCTCGCCTACGTGTTCGAACTGAAGAACGAACGGCGCGGCAGGATCAAGGAATATGTCGATGAATACCCGTCTGCCAGCTACCATGAAGGTACCGGTGTCTGGAGTGTTCCGGTCGATGTCGCCCTGCCATGCGCTACCCAGAACGAGCTGAACGGCGATGATGCCGATATGCTGCTGGGCAACGGCTGCTTCTGCATTGCCGAAGGCGCCAACATGCCGAGCACACCCGAGGCTATCGAAAAGATCCAGGCAGCCAGGATTCTGTATGGGCCGGGCAAGGCAGCCAATGCCGGCGGCGTGGCGGTTTCCGGACTGGAAATGTCCCAGAACAGCATGCGGCTGAGCTGGACCCGCGAAGAAGTGGACCAGCGCCTGCACGACATCATGATATCCATCCATCGTGCCTGCGTCGAAACCGCCAATGAGTACGGTGAGCCGGGCAATTACGTCCTGGGCGCCAACATCAGCGGTTTTGTCAAGATCGCCGATTCCATGCTTGACCAGGGAGTCGTCTGACTTTTTAGTGAGTGGGCCGGGCACCTGAACCGGGTGCCCGGCCTTTTTTCATCCCTGGACAAGGGTTAAGCTTGGGTCATGAATCCAATCGCCGAGCTGGAAACATTTGAAAACGAGACAGCGCGCTTCGACTCGTTGATGTCTTTCAAAATCCAGAACGTCCTGCTGGTCTCCAGTCTCTACGATATTTACAACCTGCGCGAAGACGGTCAGCTGACCGACCTGTTGCTGGCCGAATATGCCGAATTCCGGCTTTCCAGCGCGCCCAGCATCGCGCGTGTCGATTCCGGTAGAAGTGCGCTGAAAGCGCTCAAAGAATCGAAATTCGAATTGATCATCGTCCTGCGCACGCTCACCGACATCAATCCCATGGAGTTCAGCAGGAAAGCCCGCAAGCTGTGTCCGGGTATCCCGGTCGTACTGATGGCCATCCATCACAGGGAACTGGAACAGGACAGGGAAGAACTGGCCCGGGCTTACGATAACGTGTTCATCTGGAACGGCGAATCAAAAATGCTGCTCACCATCATCAAGCTGGTGGAGGACAAGGTCAATGTCGCGGCCGATACGGAGCAGGTCGGCGTGCGGGTGATCATCCTGGTAGAAAATTCGGTGCGGTTTTATTCTTCCTACCTGCCGTTGATATATACCGAGATCATGCAGCAGGCCTCGGCACTCCTCAGGGAAAGCATCAACTCGTCCACCCGGCGGGTGCGAATGCGGGCACGGCCGAAAATACTGCTCGCAGAAAACTTTGAAGACGCGGTTTCGCTGTTTCACCAGTACCGGGAATACCTGCTGGGCGTCATCTCGGATATCCGGTTTCCCAGGAAAGGAAAATCCGACGATAACGCGGGCATTGAACTCGCCCGGCTGATTAAGAGCGAAATGGCTGACTTGCCGATA
>JAOUCS010000135.1 GCA_029859645.1 Lysobacterales bacterium
GTGGTTCCAACGGCCCGGCAACTTGGGGTTATAGTGCTGCATGACCTCGGTGCTGCCACCGAAGGCGCCAATCGGGTGGCCGCCGCCGATAAACTTGCCCAGCGTGGTCATATCGGGCTTGAAACCCAACAGGCCTTGACAGCCGTGCGGTCCGATCCGGGCTGTCTTGACCTCGTCGAAGATCAGCAGCGCCCCGATTTCCGACGTCAGGCGCCTCAGCATTTTCATGAACTCCCGGTTTCCGGGGATGTTCCCACCTGCACCCAGGATGGGCTCGACGATGACGGCGGCCAGTTTGTCGGCGTTGCGGCAAATCAATTCTTCGGTTCCCTCGATATCATTGTATTCGGCGAGGATGAAATCGAAGGGCAGGTTAAGGGCGCAAGGCCCGTCCGGGAACTTGATCACGCCGCCATGATAGGCGCCGTTGAACACCAGGAATTTGGCACGGCCGGTTAGCATCCGTGCGGTCGTCATGGCCCAGATGTTGGCCTCGGTGCCTGAATTGCAAAACCTTATCTGGTCGATGCCGGGAAACCGCTCGCACAGGAGATTGGCCAGCTTGCGTTCGTGCCTGGTCGGAGCCCCCATGGCGAAACCATGGGCTGCCGCCCGGTTGATGGTTGAAGTGATGATGTCGTCGGAGTGACCGAACAGGCCGGCTGAGTATTCGCCGACGAAATCCACGTAGCGGTGTCCGTCCAGGTCTACCAGCTCGGCTTCTTCCCCCTCCGCCATGGTCAAAGGAAAAGGATCGAAATGCAGCACGGTGCGGGTATTTCCACCAGGCAGGTTTTCTTCGGCAGCTTTATCGGCGGCCTCGCTGAGAGGGTTGGCGGACCGGTAACGCGCACGGGCGTCTTCAATGGCTCGAGTCAACGCTTCCATGTTTACTCCTTTTTCAGATTTTTTCCAGGGCGACAGCAATGCCTTGTCCGACGCCGATGCACATGGTGCACAGGGCCATCTTCCCCTCGCGCCGGTGCAATTGATCCATCGCGCTGACGGCCAGCCGCGCACCACTCATGCCCAGTGGGTGGCCCAGTGCGATAGCGCCTCCCCGTGTGTTGATCCTGGGGTCGTCGTCAGCCAGACCGAGTTGCCGGGTGCAGGCCAGAGCCTGGGCTGAGAACGCTTCGTTGAGTTCGATCACGTCAAAATCAGCCAGGTTCATCTGTAAGCGTTGCAGCAATTTCTGCGTCGCAGGCACCGGACCGATGCCCATGATCCTGGGGGGTACACCAGCGACCGCCATACCCAGGATGCGAACCCTGGGTTCCAAACCGTGGCGGACTGCTCCGGCTTCTGACGTCAACAGCAGGGCCGCGGCGCCATCATTGATGCCGGAAGCATTTCCTGCCGTCACTGTCCCGTTCGGGAACAACGGCCGCAGCTGGGCGAGTTTTTCCAGCGAGGTGTTGCGAGGGTGCTCGTCCGTATCTACTTTCAGTGGATCCTTCTTGCGCTGCGGGACACTGACCGCGCAGATCTCACTGGCCAGGCGGCCGTCACGTTGCGCCGCTGCAGCTTTTTCCTGACTCCACAGCGCAAACCGATCCTGGTCCTCACGGCTGATGGAGAAATCTTCGGCCAGGTTCTCCGCCGTTTTCGGCATGACGTCCGTGCCATAGCGTTCATTCAGCTTCCTGTTGATGAAGCGCCAGCCCATGGTGGTGTCGTGCATCTCCTGGGTCCGGCCGTAGGCGCTTTCCGCCTTGCCGATTACGAAGGGTGAGCGCGACATGCTTTCTACGCCTCCGGCGATCATCAGGTCACCTTCTCCGGCCCGGATCGCGGTAGCTACGCTGCCAACGGCATTCAAACCTGAACCACACAGGCGATTGATGGTGCAGGCCGGCACTTCCTGCGGCAATCCCGCCAGCAATCCGGCCATGCGGCCCACGTTGCGATTGTCTTCCCCTGCCTGGTTGGCACAACCCAGCATCACATCATCCACTGCATCCCAGTCAACATCCGGATTTCGCTCCATTAAAGCCGTGATGGGGATGGCCGCCAGGTCGTCCGTCCTGATGGAAGAAAGTCCACCGCCATAGCGCCCGACAGGAGTGCGTATACCATCACAAATGAATACTTCAGTCATCTTGTTGTTCCAGTCTTTTATTGGAGACAGGCGAATTCGCCGCTATCCCGGTGGCAAAATCTGAGCCCCGGTTTTCTCTTCAACTTCAGCGAAAGTGATTCCCGGCGCGAGTTCGACCACGCGGAAACCTGCCGGCGTGACATCCACTACGGCCAGATCAGTATAAATCCGCGACACTACCCCCGGCCCGGTCAGGGGGTAGCTGCAGTGCTCAACCAGCTTGGGATCACCGGTCTTGGTGGTGTGCTGGGTGATCACGTAGATTTTCTTCACGCCCTGCACCAGGTCCATCGCGCCGCCCACGGCAGGAATGGCGCCGGGTGCGCCGGTCGACCAGTTGGCGATGTCGCCATTGGCCGCCACCTGCATGGTTCCCAGCACGCATACGTCAATGTGGCCACCACGGATCATGCTGAAACTGTCGGCGTGATGAAAATAGGCGGCGCCGGCCACGGCCGTAACGTATTTCTTGCCGGCGTTCATCAGGTCAAGGTCACGCTCTTCCTCAGCCGGGGGCGGGCCCATGCCCAGCATGCCGTTTTCGGTGTGATAAATGAATTCGCGACCTTCGGGCACGAACTTCGCAACCAACTCGGGGATGCCGATGCCAAGGTTTACATAAGAACCATCCGGTATGTCCTGCGCGGCGCGCGCAGCCATCTGTTCCCTGTTCCATCCTGTGCTCGCAGCTGCGTTCATGGGTATCTCCTCCCTTCGGCGATCAGGGTATCTTCGTGCACGGGATCGCTCACTTCCACAACCCTGTTGACGAAAATCCCGGGCGTGATGACATGCTCAGGGTCAATATCCCCGGATTTCACCAGCTTTCTTGTTTGCACGATGGTGGTGGTGGCTGCCATGCACATCAGCGGGTTGAAATTTCGTGCTGTCTTGTTATAGGTCAGATTACCGACCGGGTCGGCGGTCTCGCATTTGATTAATGCGAAATCCGCCTTGAGCCAGGGCTCCATGACATAGGAGCGCCCGTCAAAATCGCGCGTTTCCTTGCCCTCGGCCAGCACGGTTCCCACTGTCGTGGGCGTGAAGAAAGCGGGAATGCCCGCACCGGCTGCTCGAATTCGCTCGGCCAGTGTTCCCTGGGGAACAAGCTCGAGTTCGATTAACCCCTCCTTGTATAACTCCGGAAACACTTTCGACTGGCTGGAGCGGGGGAAGGAGCAGATCATTTTCCGTACCTGCCTGTTACCTATCAGGGCCGCCAGTCCCACTTCGCCGTTGCCGGTGTTGTTGTTGATGACTGTAAGGTCCTTCGCACCGTGATCGATCAAGGCGTGTATCAGTTCTATCGGGCTTCCGGATGCTCCAAATCCACCCACCATGACGGTAGCGCCATCCGGAATATCGGCTACCGCGCTCGCGACGGATGAAACCTGCTTATTAATCACCTTTGATTCTCCTGGAGAACGTAAAACTATAAAAACGCCTCTGTTTTTTCCCACAAGGCCTCGATCCGGTCGATCCGCGCTGTCGCATCTTCCTGCAGCTCTTTGGCGACCCTCGCAACCATCAGTTCCGCCGCCGCCACCGCGGGCACCGAACTGTCGAATGGGCCGACGGCCGGTACTTCGATTTCGCACCAGGCGTCGGCCAGTTCTGCCAGCGGCGACAAAGGACTGTCGGTTACCGCCACAATGGTGATACCGGAGTCGGCCAGGACCTGGGCCGTGTGGGCTACCTGGCGCCGGTATCGGAAAAAATCGAAAACGACTGCGGTGTCGCCCGGGATGGCGTCGCTCAGGTCGGTCCCATAGGTGTGTTCATGGAGCGAATGCACACCGGAGCGGATCATGGACAGGCCACTTTGCATGGCATTCGCACCGGCCTGGGATGTTTCGCCGGACAGAATCCAGACTTTTCGGGCCCGGACCAATGGTGCCGTCAGATCGGAGAGGTTTTCTCCTTCGAGTGCGTTGAATACAGACGCAATGGCGTTATTGATCGCCACACGCACCGGTAATGCGCGTTCCCTATCGTGCCTGATCCGCTCACTCGGCCGGGCCAGCTGGTGAGACAGATCATTGCGGACATGGCGTTGTAACTGCGTGTAGCCCTCAAATCCGAGGGTATTGGCGAAACGCACGATGGTCGGCCGGCTGGTGCCCACGTGATTGGCCAGGTCGGAAACAGTCCCGAAAGCCAGCAAAGTGGGTTCGGCAAGCACCGCCTCTGCAATGCGCCTTTCCGCGGGCGTCAACTCGCTGCTGACCGCGGCTACAAGGTCATTGGTGCTCGCTGGAACGCTGGCTATGTTCATTTTGTTACATTACCACATTTCTACCGTTCAATGTGTTACATTATTGGCTGAAAGCAGTTATTCATCACGAGGTGTAAAGTGGCACAAACAGGCAGATACGTCCCGGCTGAAAGAGAACAGGCCTTCCTGGACACAATCGAAAACCCGAAATACGATCGCGAGATCACCAATGGTCTCAAGCCTTTCTTCGAAGACAAGGCGCCGGACGACATCAAGAATTTTTACTCCGCCGATGAACTCTCTATTTTGCTGAGACTGAAAGACACAGACCGGGACGTGGAAAACCGCATGCCGGTGAAGATGACGCGTCACTTTTTCGAAATGGCCCAGAACAGCAAGCCATTGCAGCGGATCATCAAGGCCAACCCGGATGAAACCCTGAACCTGCAGGGATCAGAAGACCCAGGGCACCAGATGGATTTCGCGCCGGTCGAAGGCCTGTTGCACAAGTATGAGATGGGGCTGTTGTACGTCGTCTCGACCTGCTCGGCGCACTGCCGCTTCTGTTACCGCGAAGAACTGATCAGCCAGAAGGAAGTCGAGCGCCAGGACGGCACCGTCGCCAAGAAAGGCCTGGCCAAGATCAAGGACGTGACCGACTACGTACGCGCACACAATGACGTCGTCACTGCCAACGGCGGCATCCATCCGCAGACCGGCCGCGAGAAACTGCGCGAAGTGTTGCTGTCAGGCGGCGACCCGATGGTGCTGCCCAACCGTAAAATCGGTCAGTGGATGGCGGCCCTGGCCGAATCAGGCGTTGAAGCAATCAGGCTGGGCACCAAGGAAATGTCTTTTCATCCGAAGCGCTTTGACGAAGCCTTTCTGACGATGCTGGATAATTTTCACGAAGCCTATCCACATGTCGGCTTCAGGATCATGATCCACTTCAATCACCCCGATGAGTTTCTGCTGAAGGCGCCAGATGGTTCGTATCAGAAGAATCCCAACGGTTCGCTGAAATGGCACGACGACACGCGCCAGGCGATGGATGCATTGGTTTCCCGTGGCTGGATCAACATTGAAAACCAGGCGCCGATCATCAAGGGCATCAACGACGATCCCGATGCGTTACGGGTCATGCAACGCGCGCTTTACCGGGTTGGCGTGGGCAACCATTACTTCTTCTGCGGCCGCGACATCGTGGCTTACCGGGCTTTCAATGTACCGATCGAAACTGCCTGGAACATTCTCAATGAGTCACAAAGAGGTTTGTCCGGCGTGGAAACCCATGCCCGCCTGTCGATCACTCACTACAAGGGCAAGACCGAAGTCTCCGCAGTAACCAGCGAACCCATCCCTGGCGTACCCGGAACTGAAAACGGCGTGCTGATCTTCAAGATTCTGCGCAATGCGCTGGATGCACCGGACCGCGGCAAAGTTTGTATCGTGGGGCGCAACCCCGACGCCATCTGGTTCGATGACTACGAAGACCGGGTGATTTTCGATGAAGCCGGGCTGTTTGAATACAGCCGTGTAGACAAGGAAGCTGTGATCGTCAGCCAGACTGCCGCCTGAACAAACAGGCAATCGGGCTTTTGACGAATGCTCCCGCCGCCTGGCGGGAGCCTATTGGTCTTTTTGATCGATTTTCGATAATGTTGCTGCATTCGCGGCAACGATAATTCCTCAGCATGGACATCTATTCCGGCGCAATCCTGGTCAGCCTGATCGTGTATATCGCGGTGGGCAATTACGCGGGACGCCGGGTAAAAAAACTCGATGACTATTTCGTCGCCGGACGACAGGCACCGACCCTGCTGATCGTCGGCACGCTGGTCGCCAGCGTGCTTAGCACCAATATTTTTCTCGGTGAAACCGGCTTCGTTTACGAGGGACAGGCCGGTCCATACCTGTTGTGGCCGCCGATCGCCGCCATGGGCTATATTTTTGGCGCATTACTTTTTGGGAGATACATCAGGCGCAGCCGTGCCCTGACGGTGGCGGATTATTTCGGCCGGCGTTTCGACTCCCAGCGAGTTCAGACTGCGGCCGGCGTCACTATCATTTTCGGCCTCGGTGGCTACCTGCTGGCGGTCACCCAGGGTTCGGCCATCCTGCTCAGCCAGATTACTGATTTCAGCTTCACCCAGGCGCTGGTCATCAGTTGGATCAGTTACACGGCGTTTACCATGTATGCAGGCAGCCGGGGCGTCATCCTGACCGATACGCTGATGTTTCTGCTGTTTACCTCGGTCGCCATGCTGGCGCTGATTTTTCTGATCCAGGATGCAGGCGGATGGGCGGAATCCGTGCGGAAGCTGGCCCGGGTTCCGGAAAAACCGGACCTGATGGCCTGGCATGGCACGGTGGGTGGCGACTCGCCGTTCGTTTCTGCGTTGCACTTCGCCTTGTGGAACATCACCCTGGCGATCGCCTGGGGGCTGGTGTATGCAGTAAGCCCATGGCAGTCAAGCCGGTACCTGATCGCACGTGACGAACACGTGGTGTTGCGCGCGGCCTGTATCGCAGCCATCTTCCTGATCCTGATGGAACTGACTCTGTACTCCGCCGGAGCAGTGATCAACCTCAGCGATCCGGGTATCGAGCCGTCGGAACTGGCCATAATCCATGCCGCGCTGAACCTTCTGCCCGAACTGCTGGGGGCCCTGTTGCTGGCAGGTATCATGGCTGCCGGCCTGTCCTCGGCATCCACTTTCCTGTCGCTGGTGGGGTTCAGCGTAAGCAATGATCTGTTTCGCCACGAATCGGTCGATGAACCAAAGATGCTGAAATTCAGCCGACTGGTAATGCTGCTGGTCGGCGTGGTAACGCTGATCATTGCTTTCTTTTCCCCGGTGGATATTTTCTGGCTGACCTACTTCGTGGGAACCCTGTTCGCTTCTTCCTGGGGACCCGTTGCCCTGATGAGTGTCTGGAGCAAGCGAATTACCGCGGATGCGGCGTTCTGGGGAATCATCAGCGGCTTCGTGTTCAATGCGCTGCCCAAGGCGCTTTCCTACATCGGATGGATCGAATTACCCTTCTGGCTGGACCCGATCCTGCTCGGTGGCTTTGTCAGCCTGGTCGTGGTGCTGGTGCTTTCCCGTTTTGGGGAGGTCAGCCGCGAGGAGCAGCATTACCGGATGCAGATGCACCGCGTTCCGGAACAGGAAATCAGCCCGGCGAAAACGAGGCTCACGCGATACGCCCCCCTGGTGCTTGCTGTTTACAGCGTCACGATGTGCGTCATTCTGCTCAACATCTATGTTGAGCCGTACCAGGAAACCAAGGGAACCCTGGCGTCCGGCGGCGGCATCAACTGGTTCAGCGGTGAGGCGCTACTGGTACTGTCCAGCCCTATGATCGTGCTGCCGACAGCCTGGATCGCCTGGCGTATGATTCGCAAAAGCTATGGATAGCTGAAGGCGTCATCTGATTGCACCTGCCGCAGGTATTCCAAACCAGTTTCGTAATCCACCAACCGGTTCACCACGTAAAAGGAGAACATGGTCGAAAGCCAGTCGGTGAAGGCCTGCTTTGAATGCAGGTGCTTACGCATATTAATCATCACCCAGGAAAAATGTTCCCAGGTATCGAAACAGGAATCGCAATCACGATCCATCCCCGTGCAGCAACGCCGGGTTGACTGGAAATCCGCGTTGATCGCCCGAAAGTGCCGGTTATAGGGATTACCGTTTTGAATGCGGCCGGCATTGACCGGGTTGTCCGCGGTCAGGTTGGTGCAAACATCGTATCCCCAGGCCTTCCCATCGAGGCGGCCGGTGGTCACCACCTGGTTCAGATAGCGGGTAGTAAACAGCATGTCCGGATACCGATCTATCATTTTTTCGACTTGCCGGCTTACCTGATCAAATCCCCTGCGGTAGTCGAGGTCACCACCCAGTTCGGAAACGTCGCTGTAGTAGTTGAACAGCACGCGGTTGCCGTTATTGATGCTCTGCTCAACCACGGATTCGATTTCGTGCGCATGCCCGGGCGCAACGGTGTAGTAAAAAAACGCCCGGGGGTCGTCACGGTAATTGTCCAGCGCAACACTGAACAAATCGTCTTTCCCCTTGTTACGCAGGCCGGCATCCGTCGCGTGATCCCCCCAGACGGCAATGCCCAGCGGCATGTCTTCCAGGCCCTCCCGCGGAATCGGGATCACGCCGTTGGTGGCCACGTTCATCTTGAATTGCCGGTAAATTTTCCGCAGGCGGTCCGGCACCAGTGCTGGCTCGCCTCCGACGACAGTGACGAAATTGGTACCGCGTGTTTGCTCCAGCGCCAGCATCTGGTCAAACACCACGTCATCCGAGTCTGCCGGGACTTTGTCCATACCTTCCGCATAGTAATAGCAACCCGTGCAACGGAGGTTGCACTTGCTGGTGATGTCCAACGATATGGGACGCACGGGTCCGGATTCCCGGACCAGATCATACATCCCCTTCAGCAAAGGGTCAGAGAGGTAGCCAGATAGTCGCGACATGCAGCGATAATAGTTTCACTCTAGCAGCGAAACCAGTCACCAGGTCAAGCAAACGACTAAAATTGAACCGAGTCAGACGTGCAGGTCCCTCCGTTGTCCAGTTCGCAGACCGTATACGTGTGGGTACCACTGGCTTTCTTGCCCAGTTCGTGGGTAAACGCCCCGTCATTGTCCGTGGCAGCGGTGAGCGTGCCTGACACATTGTGCGAAACACTCACCTGACCTGTTCCCAGCCCTCCGGACCAACTGAGATCGACAAAGGTGGTGCCTTTCGCACGGCGAGCAACTGCCGTCAGGTTAAAACCACTTGGTGCTTCGCTGATCGTGATGGTAACCGTTGCGGAGTCACTGACAT
>JAOUCS010000230.1 GCA_029859645.1 Lysobacterales bacterium
ATATAGTCGCTGCCGAGCCTTTTCAGGCTGGCCTCACATTGCTCCGTGATGTGTTTGCGCGATAGTCCCTGGTCGTTGGGTCCGTCACCCATGGGAAAGTAGACCTTGGTAGCCAGAACATAGGACGACCGCGTGTATTTACCCAGCAATTTACCCCACATCGACTCACAGGCGCCCGCAGCATAGACATTTGCAGTATCAAAAAAGTTGATTCCTGAATCGAATGCCGTATCGATCAGTTCCTGTCCGCTGGATTCATTGGCGACATGGCCAAACGTCAGCCATCCTCCAAGCCCAATTTCTGAAAGCTTCACACCTGACTTGCCAAGGCGACGATAGTTCATGATGTTTTCCTGGTATTCAGCGGGTCTTCATGTACAGAGCATAGCAGCAAATGTCGTTTCAATTGAATGATGCCTGTGCTAGTTTTGACTGGAATAACCGATCGGAGAACTATCGCTTGATCATCCGCAAAGCATCGCTGGCCGTGGCGCTGGCACTCAGCCTGTCAGGCTGTATGGATCATGGTGGTGAAGCCACTGAAAATAAGGGCCCAGCGGCGGATAGCCCGGCAGACCTGGCGGTCCTTGATCTGTCCGAACGCCTGGAAATTCCAGTTGAAGATATAAAGGTGCTGAGCGAAGAAAGCGTGACCTGGAGAGACGGCAGCCTGGGTTGTCCAAAGCCGGACATGATGTACACACAGGCACTGGTGGAGGGGAAGCGAATTATTCTGCAGGCCAAAGGCAAAGACTACGCATACCATTCCGGCCAGGGTCGCCCGCCATTCTTCTGTGAGAACCCTGTCAGCCCCGCGGCTGCGCCTGCTGAGGAATAATTTTTCCATCGCAGCAGAAGCGCTCCAGCCATTCAGCCGGCGGGCGCATCCTGATGAAATCATTGATTTGCTGGATCAATTGCTCCTGTTGGTTGGCCTGGGCGCTTCCCATGCCCTCAAGCAGGCGCTTCATCTGGTATGCCATGCGCGCCTCCTTGTCTTCGGCAGGTGAGTCGACTCCGATCAGTACCTCCATGGCGATGCACGCTTCACGCAGGATGTCCTCTGCAGCACGGTCATCTGAGCCCTGCTCCCACCAGGCCGCCAGGTCCTGCTTGTCAATTCCAACGGGGATCGGGCCGTCCCGCTCCCAGAGCTCGACAGCTGCCTTGGCGTCTTCACCTTTGAGCGCACAGGCTTTCAACCTGTCCAGCAGCCGTGGCCAGCGTTCACGCTCTTTTTGAGCCCGTTGCTGCGCCTGCTCAGCCCGTTCTTTCCTGGCCGCGTTTTCGGATTGGCGTTTTTCATCCAGACGGCCAAACACCGCATCACAGGCAATCCGCAGTTTTTTCCAAAGCTTACGGTCGACTTGCCGGGGGGTAATTCCGACGTTTTTCCAGTCGCGCTGGATGTCCTTGGCCCGGTTTATCGCCTCCCTGAGGTCCTCCACTTCAAGCAGGGATTCGGCATCCTCCACCAGTTTTTCCTTGCAAGCGATATTGCGCTCGTACTCGTCCTTGATATGGCTGTAAATCCGGTCGCAGACCTGCTGCAAGGCTTTTCGGCTTTTGCGTTCCCCTCTGCCGTCGACAGGATGTAGCTGGTTAAACGCCGCCCGCGCGGTATCCAGGGTCTTTTGCACCATGCGCCAGTCAGGTCCGGGGGACAGGTTGTCGAAATCGGCTGTACCAGGCCAGTTCATGCGCTGATCATAATCCGCCAATTGCTGAACGATCGCCATTCGCTGTTTTAAATTTCCCTTGCGCAGTTTGGACTGGCGGGCGAAGGCTTCTTTACAGGGCTGGTAGGCTTCCTCGGCGGCGGCATGAAATTTTTTCCAGAGAGCCTGGTCACGTCGTGGCGAGATGTGCCCGAGTGTTTTCCATTCGGACTGCAAAGCCTTGATTTTCGCAGCCAGGGTATCGGCTGGTTCGTCACTGCCAACCAGGGCTGCCATGCGTTCACAGAGCTCGACTTTCTTGGGTTCGATCGCAAATCCCTGCCAATCATGTATCTCATGCAGGCGGGCGGTCAGGGGTCGTAGTTCACCATGAAAATGATCCTGGTGTTCCGGCCCCAGGTGTCTCAGCAGGCTTTTGATCCGGTTGTGATGGCGGTCGGCATTGTTGAAATGGCTTTCATCCAGCTCCTTGCGCAGTGCTGCGAATGCCGAGTCGAGCTGTTTCAGCTTGTTTTTCTCCTGTTTTTTGAGTTCCGCCAGCCTTTCCTGCAACTGCTCGACCAGACTATCCAGTTGCTTGAGCGAGGCAGGTGCAGCAGACTTTTGAGACTCAGGCCAGGACATTTTTCCCCGTTGCTTTTCGGCTTTCTGGAGCAGCTTGTGGTGGGCCATGAAGTCCGCCTTGTCCAGGTTCTCAAATTCCTTGTGCAACAGTTCCAGCGCGGGGGCTCGGTTAACCACCCGTTTTGATACCTGCGCAATGGAACGCCAGTCCGCCAGGTATTTCTTGCACTCACGCGTTTGTTCAGCGGTGGGCCTGGCATCGTGGAGCGCCGCAATCCAACGGTCTTCCAGGGAATCCAACCGTTTTATGAACGCTTTGATGCGGCCGGCATCTGCCAGGCCCAGGTCTGTGAGATCAATGCTGGAGAGCTCCGCAACGATATCGTCAAAGGATTGCTTTGCCCCGGTTT
>JAOUCS010000136.1 GCA_029859645.1 Lysobacterales bacterium
ACTCCCCTTCGGTTCGAACTAAAAAATTTGCTTGCATCAGCCACCAAGTTCCCCCTATGATCAGCTCTTACTCATTCAGACCGGCTGAGGGACTGGCCCTTAGACGCCGGGGCAACCATCGAAGCTAACCCCTTCGGAAAGGTGCCAACTCCTGCGAAGACACGTTTGTGTTTTCGGGAAATGAGTGATCAGGTAGCGGCTCTGATGGACCTGGTCATGCTCAGCCTGCTTTGCGGGGTTTCCGATTGAGAACTTTGACAACCGGAACAGCAAAGGAACAACGGTATGAGCAAAATCCCCGACACGGTTCACCAGGACACATTGTCTGCGCGTTATGCAGTGGATTGCGATGAAGCGCACGGCGCGGTTATTCCACCCCTGTATATGAGTTCCAATTTCTCTTTCGAGGGTCTCGGCGAAAAGCGTAAATACGATTACACGCGTTCCGGCAATCCCACGCGAGACCAACTGGCCGGTGCGCTGGCTGCATTGGAAGGCGGGTCGGGTGGCGTGATTACCGCTTCCGGGATGTCGGCGGTGCACCTGGTGACTCAGCTGGTTGAGCCTGGTGATTTGATCGTGGCACCTCATGATTGTTACGGAGGTTGTCACAGGCTGTTCACCGCCGCGGCGAACAAGGGCCAGTTCGAACTGGAATGGCTGCCGCTCTGGGAAACTGAAACATCAGTGAAGCAGATTGCAGTGCTGCAGCCGCGAATTGTATGGATTGAAACACCCAGCAATCCGCTGTTGCGAATCACGGATATAGAAGCCCTTTCAAAGGCGGCTCATGACGCGGGCGCGCTGGTGGTGGTCGACAACACTTTCCTGTCGCCCGCTGGCCAGCGGCCCTTCGAGCTCGGTGCTGACATCGTGCTGCACTCGACCACCAAGTACATCAATGGGCATTCCGACGTGGTCGGCGGCGCGGTGCTGGCCAGGGACGAAACGTTGGTCGAAGAACTGGTCTGGTGGGCTAATTGCCTGGGCTTGACCGGTTCACCCTTTGACAGTTTTCAGACCCTGCGCGGGCTGCGGACGCTGAGTGTCCGTTATCGCCAACATGCAGAAAATGCGGCAGCCGTGGCCGAATTCCTGGACAGCCATGAGCGGGTCAGCAAGGTCTATTTTCCCGGCCTGGGCGACCATCCCGGCCATCAACTGGCCAAGCGCCAGCAGCAGAGCTTCGGAGCGATGATCTCTTTTGAGATCGATGCCTGCGATGAAGAAATCCCCGTGTTCCTGTCTGCTCTGAAACTCTTTACGCTGGCAGAATCACTGGGTGGAGTCGAGAGCCTGGTGGCGCATCCCGCGTCCATGACCCATGCGGCCATGAGTGATGCGGATCAACAGCTTGCGGGGATCAGTGCACGACTGTTGCGCTTGTCGGTGGGGATAGAGCATGTCGCAGACCTGCTATCGGATCTTGAGCAGGGCTTCGAAAACCTGGGTGGGCTCCGGCAACAGGAACGGGTCAGGAGCGTCGCCTGATTTTCAGGTGTTAAGTTCTTTCCACGTGTGCATTTGCGTGATGACATCTTCAGGCTTGATCAGGTCCATGACGCCGGATTCTTCTATTTTGGATCCCCAGCGCAGTGCTTTCGCTTCAGAGTCGCGGTATTTGCGGGCCGCTTCTTCAAACCGGTCCACACAAAGATAAAGGCTGTTGTAAGGGCCGGACCTTCGTGACCAGGTGGCCGCATACAGCCCGATCACAGGCGTACCCAGGGCTGAAGCAATATGCGCCGGTCCCGAATCTGGTGAAATCACCAGATCTGCCCGGCTCAACAGCGCCTTGGATTGCTCCAGCGTGTCCTTGCCGACCAGGTTGATGCAGGGTTTTTCCATCAAGGCCTCGATTTCAGCGCCAGCCAACGCTTCCAGCTCGCTCGGCCCGCCGGATAAAACCACCTGCATACCCAGTTCGCCCGCGGCATAGTCCGCGACCTTCGCGTAATACTCATTTCGCCAGTTACGGCGCTCATGGCTGGAGCAAGGGCTGATCACCAATACCGGCTCCTCTCCAGGTAGTTGACCGGCTACCCACTGATGGGCGGCCGGTTCTATCGGGAGGTCCCACTTCGGTTCATCGACCTCGATACCGATGGCGCGCGGGAATTCAAGAAATCCCTGCACCTGGTGCTGAAATTCCACGGCGGCCACTTTTTGCCGTGTGAAGTGGGAATGCATGTCGCGAGAGCGCGCCTTGTCCCAACCCAGCCGCAGAGGAGAGCGGATCAGCTTGCTGAGGAAATTCGCCCGGGCCGCCACCTGCATGTGAAACAGGCCGTCAAAACGGCGGTCCCGCAGCTGCCGTCTCAGTTCACCGACGGCCGGCAGTCCACCGCGCTTGTCGAAGACGATGAATTCCACGTCTTCCAGGCCGGCCAGCAATTGGTGTTCCAGCTTGCCGATGATCCAGGTGATCTTCGTTTCGGGTGAATGGGCCTGTATTGCCCGTATGACGGGAACGACATGCGTGGCGTCCCCGAGTGCTGACAGCCTCAGGATACACAGGCTCTTGATAGTTCGATCGCATGGCATCTGATTGACCTTGTTGCGGGGCAGCAGCACAATAGCTGCGCGTGAAAACACTTGCCCACAAACACGATTCCCATCTCATTGTATACGATGCCGACGTCATCGAGCATCCCGGGTCGTTTTTGTTCAGTCCGGACTACTGGTCAGAACAGGGGGCCGTAACGGGTACGGCAACCGGGCGGGGCAGTGTACTTTTTCTTGACAGCCCCTTTGGTCCCGCTGTGCTGAGGCAGTATTTACGGGGTGGCTGGGCGGCGAAAGCCAGCCGCGACCGCTACGTTTTTTCAGGATTTGAACAGTCGCGGCCGGTGGCAGAGTTCGCAGTCCTGGAACAGTTATCCACCGCGGGCCTGCCTGCAGCGGCGCCGTTGGCAGCGATGTGCGCCCGGGAGGGTCCTTTTTACCGGGGTTGGATCCTTATGCGCATGATTTCCGGGGTGATGCCGCTGGCAGACCTGATTTCAAAGCGAAGGCTGGACGAAGATTTCTGGCTTCAAGTGGGTGCCTGCATCCGGCGTTTTCACGATTTTGGCGTTGTTCACGCTGATCTGAATGCCCGTAATATCCTGGTAAGCAAGACCAATGATGTTTACCTTGTGGACTTTGACAGGGCCCGCCTGCGTGCCAGGGATCATCGCGCGTTCAGTATCAACCTGCGGCGTCTGCATCGTTCGCTACAAAAAGTCTGGCCGGAGCCGGGCAGGGAACACTTGCATGCCTGTTGGATGAAGTTGCTGGAAGGCTATGACAGCCAAACGGTGTCGGCATGAACAGGCGGCCACGCCATCCGCTCAGGGTGATCGAATCCCGCCGCATGACCCTGGTCGCTGCAACCCCCGAGCTGATCGAGGCTGACCTGGCGGGCTGCGATGCCTTTTCACAGGCGCTTGGCGCCCATGTCCCCGACAACTGGCCGCCGCAGCTCTACGGGAGTACAGCGATGCGGGTGGCAGCAGAGCAATTGCTGGATCCGGCCGAGCACGGCTGGTCTGTCTGGTACCTGTTGTCGAAAAAGCATGATCCACCCACGGTATTGGGCATTTGCGGCTTTAAAGGCATGCCGGGGCCCGAAGGGTCGGTTGAAATTGCATACTCTGTTTTACAGCAATTTCGTGTTCAAGGGTACGCCACGGAAGCCGTTGCCCGGCTGATTGCATGGGCTTTCAGCCATCAGAATGTCGTTGCGGTAACCGCCGAAACCATGCCGCATTTGAAACAGTCCATTCGGGTAATGGAAAAAAATGGCCTGTCTTTCGCCGGACCCGGATCTGAACATGGGGTTGTGAAGTATGCGCTTGGAAAAGCCAGTGGCTAGCCCCGCGCGATTGACGGCTTCAGTTCGACTGGCCAACAGGAGCCGCGGTGGTAAAACCTTCGCCGGCAGCAGGTGCGACGCAGAGGTTGCTCAGTCGTAGTTCCGAAGTGTCTCTTAATTGAATATTCTTGTACCGCTCCTGCAGATAAGCTTCGTTCTCAACATCCCATGCTTCAGGTGCTTCGAAATAATCTGGGCAAAACTGCTCCATCCGCTCCTTCATGTGTGGGTACAGCAGGTTATCGAAGTGATTGACATTGAGCGCTTCATCCCAGTATTCGTTGACGTGGTCGGCCCAGGTGAATGACCGCTGGATTTCCCAGTCTTCTCCGGTCCAGAGCAGAATCGCTGGTTTACCGGCTATGATGTTGTCTTCAAACAGGCTTCGATAGAACAGGAAGCCTTCGTAATTGGCCACCAGGTCGGCGTTCGAGTACACGCCGGTGGTGCTCTGGCCGAACAGCGCCCGCTCGGTGTAAGCCGAGTGCTCGGCGGCCTTGGCCTCGTCCTGGTATTTCAGGTAGCGCCGATAGAATTTTCGGCCCTGTGACAGGAAATGCCCCAATTTGTCTGATCCGATCAACTGGTTATTGACCTTGATGGTGGGGCCGACGCCAAACAGTGCCGCTACCCGGGTTGCCCAGAGAGGATGACCGCGGTAAATAGAATCGTAGCGCGAAGGTTGCAGTCTTTCGACTTCCTCGGAGTTCATCGCCCAGCGTTCAATCTTGTCGACCCAATGGTGGCCGCCAATGTCATTGTAGATGGCAGTCACAACCTTCCAGTCATTACGGCGGCCTTTCCAGTCTGCTATGGCTTCGGCAATCGCCAGGTTGACTTGCTCGTCCAGCACGGCGGTGGAGTCGGCGATCGGGTTTAGGCGGTTGGTGAACTGGTCAGTTTCATAAGCGCCACAAAGCCGTGGCGCCATCTGCAGGGCCACTATCAATAGCAGATATGACAGTCCACGGAATTTCAATCAAAACCTGTAGGTGAAGTTGAACAGGGTGTGAGTGCGGTCGCCAAAACCGTATTCGAAACTGATCGTGGCTTTTGGACTGAAAATGTAGCCGATGCCCGCTGCGTAGTTCCACTTGTCAGAAGTTTCCAGGTCGACATCGAACTCCAGCGGAATGGGAGGAATACCGGGCAGTTCGAGTTCGAACGTTCCGCGATGTTTTTCCTCGGTGTTCAGCCACATTCCTCCGACCCACATGGTCCACTGGTTTCGTATCAGGCCCAAGCGGGGCTGAATGGTCAAGGTTTTCACAGAGGAATCGTAGTCACCGCTCAGGTTGGCCTTGGTCCAGGCCGTATTCACAGACCCAAACCAGCGGTCGGTGCCGTAGACCAGGTTCGCGCCCAATCCCCATACCGTACCGTCGTAGTTCACCGGAAAAGCAGGCAGTGATCCGAGGCCGGGGACGATAACGCTACCGAGGTCAACGATGGTATCTGCATCTACCCTTCCTACCAGGCCATACATATTCAGAAAGGGTGTGATCCAGGCATCGAGCTTCAGATCGAAGTGTTGCACCTTGTTGGTGACCGCCACTTGCGACGGGTCGATTTCGATTTCGCCCCCAAGAGCCGGAACATTGAGATACAGGTTCTCTATGTCATAGTCCTGGTCCATCGTGAAAAAATCGAGCCCCACACCCCAGGGTGCGAAGAAGTCCCCTTCGTCCACCAGGTCTTTCATAAACAGCGGCCCGTTGTTTGACCCGGAAGTGGCCTCTTGAGCCTGAATTGTGAGTGGTGTCAGCAAAAGAAGTGCAATGAACATGTGGCGCATATCGCTTCTCCGTTTTTATTCCGATGCAAGTATACAGGCTAATGTGACTTCTGGCAGATGATACGGGTGGAGAGCTGAATTAAAATGATATATAAATGATATCAAAGAGGTGAGTATGATCATTCAGGAGCAAACACGCACGGCGGCATCCGGATACCTGGCGCTGGTGGTTCTGCCATTGTTGATTCTGATTCTGGGCGCGCTGCTGGTTCGTTACGGGCCATCGAATCCTGCGTGGATCAATGTGTTGAACGTGATGGGCCTGGTGGCTACCTTGATCTGCCTGAAGGGATTCTTCATGGTTCACCCCAACCAGGCGCAGGTTCTGCAGTTATTCGGAACCTATGTGGGCAGTGTTCGCCAGACGGGGCTACGCTGGGCCAATCCCTTTTATTCGAAAGATCCGGTTTCGCTGCGGGTTCGTAACTTCGAGAGTGGCCAGATGAAAGTCAATGACAGCTCCGGCAACCCGGTGGATATTGCGGCCGTCGTGGTCTGGAAGGTGATTGATTCCGCCGAGGCCATGTTCGAAGTCGATGACTACGAGAGTTTCGTGCAAATCCAGTCGGAGGCGGCGCTGCGCAACATGGCAACCAGCTTTCCCTATGAGGCGCATTACGGTGACGAAATTGCCTTGCGTAGCCACCCGGTCCAGATTGCAGAGAAACTCCGGAAAGAAGTGCAGGACCGTCTGGACCGAGCCGGCGTGGAAGTGATCGAAGCGCGCATCAGCCACCTGGCATACGCCCAGGAGATTGCCAGCGCCATGCTCAAGCGGCAACAGGCGCAGGCGATAGTGGCGGCGCGCACCCAGATCGTCGATGGTGCGGTTGGCATGGTCAAAATGGCGCTGACCGAACTGAAGGAGCAGGGCGTGGTCGACCTGGATGAAGAGCGCAAGGCCAACATGGTCAGTAATTTGCTGGTTGTGCTTTGCGGTGAGGAAAACGCCAGGCCGGTGGTCAACACTGGCAGCCTCTATGGCTAAGAAAAAAGCATTTCCGCTGCGCATCAGCGAAGACATCTGGCAGGCCTTACGGCATTGGTCGGACGACGAACTCCGCAGCGTCAATGCCCAAATCGAGTATGTGCTTCGGGATGCCCTGCGCAAGGTGGGGCGTTTGCCGCGTTCAAAGGCTGATTCTTCAACCAATGATGAGGATTAGTTCATAAACAGATATCATAGCGCTCTTGTTCCGGAATCCTGAGATAAGGGTGATCCCATGCGGTTAGTGTTGCAAGCGAGTGTATTCGTTGTCCTGTATTCGTTGTTCGCCGGCAGCAGCCTGGCAGAGGCCCCGGATTGTTTCCCCGAAGAGGTCATCCCTGAAAACATGTTTCCGAGCGTGCGGCTGGAAACCAGCATGGGCGACATTATCGTTGAACTGGACCGGTTGAGGGCGCCGGTCTCATCGAACAACTTTCTTCGCTATGTGTTGGAAAAAAAATATGACAACACGATTTTTCATCGCGTGATGCCCGGATTCGTCGTTCAGGGAGGAGGTTACACGGAGACCCTGGAAGAACGCGAACTACACCCGCCCATCATTAACGAGTCGGGTAACGGTCTGAAGAACATGCCCATGACCATCGCAATGGCGCGCTTTGATGATCCGCATTCGGCCAGCAACCAGTTTTATTTCAACTTGTCAGCCAATTCGTCGCTGGACCCCAATCCCAAGAGTTGGGGCTATGCAGTCTTTGGCCAGGTCATTACCGGCCAGGAAGTGGTCGAAGCCATTTCGAACGTAGACACGGGTTACAGTGCGGACCTCGACGCATCCGACGTGCCGCTGGCGCCGGTCAAGCTGTTGTCTGCAACGGTCCTGGAAGAGCCCCACTGATTCATTTCTGTGGTCATCGGATGGGGTGAGTTCTTCGCGCTGGCAAGCGCATTTTGCTGGGCCTTTGCCATCATATTGTTCCGGCGTTCTGGCGATGCGCTGCCGCCATTTGAACTGAACCTGTTCAAGAATCTGCTGGGTTTTGCACTGATCATTCCGACCCTGGCAGTTTTTGAAGGGCTGCAAATCCCGGAATATTCACTGACTGAAGCAGGTATCGCGATTGTCTCCGGTTTCCTGGGCATCGCCGTTGCCGACACCTGGTATTTGCGCGCCCTCAGCCTGATGGGCGCCAGCCGGACCGGCATTGTTGCCAGTTTGCTCAGTCCGTTTGTCATTTTGCTGTCAGTCCTGTTTCTTGGGGAGTCCCTGCACGGCTGGCAACTCGCAGGCTTTGCGCTGGTCATGTCCGGTATTCTGCTGGTCACTTGGCGCCAGAATCGACGGGAAGTTGATGCGGCGCACCTGGGCAAAGGCGTTTTTTACGGAGTGGGCGCGGTGTTCCTGATGGCGGTAGGTGTCGTCATGGTTAAGGAAATCCTGGAGACCCGGCCGTTCATCTGGACCACGGCTTTGCGCCTGGCGGGCGGGCTGTCCGGCATGCTGATTTATATGGTGGTGCGGGGCAGGGTAGGGGTCGTTATGCAGCGATTCCGGCAGCCTCTGCCGTGGAAATTCATTGTGCCGGCGAGTTTCCTGGGCGCCTACGTGTCGATGATGATGTGGCTCGCCGGCTACAAGCTGATACCCGCCTCCGAGGCTTCGATTCTGAATGAAACCGCAAACGCCTGGATTGTACTGCTGGCGTGGCTGATGCTTGGCGAGTCGATTGGTTATCGCAAGGTGGCGGGTATCCTGCTGACCAGTATCGGCGTGGTGATCATGCTACTGGCATAGCTGTTTGATGGCAGGCAGACTGTTGGCGTGAACGAACAAAGAAACGCTCAATCTGCAAAGCCGGCGCTGGCTCGCTGGATGCTGATCCTGCTGGTGTCGGCCACCGTTCTGTTGTCTGCACTCACCCCGGTAGACCGGCTGGCGGAAACCCAATACAACGCGTTATTCCAGCGCGCGCTGATCACTTTTGCGCTGGCCCGAACGCTCAATGGTGTCATATCAGCGGTACAGGGGACTGAACTGGCGTTGCAACCGGCGGGTGTCGGCGTCACGCTGACGCCTGGCCAGGTATTGGATCCGATCAACGACCTGGTTGAGCGGTTTTCCTGGATAATGCTGGGTGCAACCGTGTCACTCGGCATCCAGCAGGTGTTGCTGGATATAGGCCAGTGGTGGGGTGTCAAAGTCCTTCTCGGCGCACTGGCTCTGCTGTGGCTTTGGTTCAGGCTACGGCGACCGATCGACAGTGGCGGGAGTACCGGCGGATCGGAAAAAATGATTTTCCGGCTATTCATCATCGTGGCTTTTATCCGTTTTGCCGTGCCGGTGGCGATGATAGCCAACGAAGGCCTTTATCGTGTGTTCCTGGAAAAACGTTTCGAAGAAA
>JAOUCS010000041.1 GCA_029859645.1 Lysobacterales bacterium
GGCCCGCATAAGATACTGATCGGAACGTTCACTCGAACTCGAATGCTGTTCCATCAGGATACCGATCAGGAAGGCGTAGTAATCCTGCCTGGCCGCCAGGAAGAAAGAACGAAACTCCGGCGCCACCAGTTGCCCGCGCAATTGTTCCACCGCTGCAATGGCCTGCTCGGTATGTTCCAGCGCTGCCGTGCTGTCATCGAGTGCACGGGCTGCCCGGGCCTGGCCGAACAATGCTCGTGACCGCTGGGCTGCCAACCCCACGTCCTGGTAACGTTCCGCAGCCTGCCCGAATGCATCGAGCGCATCTCCAGGTCGCCCGGATTGCAGCAGGGCGGCGCCGCTGACCCTCAGAAAGTTTGCGTTCAGTAGTGGGTTCTGGGATTCCTCGACCAGCACCCGGGTATCGGCAAGCATTTTCATCGCTTCAGCGGGCCTGTCCAGCACTAACAGGTCCTCGCAGATCTCCAAACGGATATTCGCCCTGTTCATTGGGCCGGTAGCTAGTTGCAGGGCACGCGAATGGGCCTGAAGGGCGCCTTCGCCGTCACCCGCAAGACGCTTGATCCTGCCGATAAACTTCAACGTTGAAGCCTGCGTCGCACCGTTATTGGTCGCTTCGGCGGCTTTTAGCGCGGTCTCCGTATATTCCAGCGCCAGTTCATGCTGTCCCAGGCTGTAATACGTGGTGCCAAGCCCCGCCAGCGAGTACGCCTGGCCATTGATGTCATCGATCTGCCGGTGGATCGCCAGTCCCCGGGAGTAACTCTTGAGCGCCTCGGTCAGCCGGTGCAGCGCCAGTTGAGCCGCGGCCAGGTTGTCATTGATGTCAGCCCGGGCGCGCCGGTCCCGGTCCGCCGGAAGGAGTTCCAGTTGGCGCTGCCAGGTCTCGACCGCACGGACCAGGTTGGCCTGCTCCCGGTCGATATTGGCGAGATTGGACACCGGGTTGAGCTCGTCCTGCCACTCCTTCATTGCCCGGAACTGCTCCGCGGCCCGGTCGAAATAGGGAACGGCGGTATCAAACTCTTCCATCATCAGGTAGGTGTAGCCGATATTGTTGGTGACACGGGCAGCATCGTAGGGAAACTGGAGGCGTTGCAGCGTTTCTTCAGCTTGCCGCAATAGCCCAAGCGCCTGGTCGAACAGGGCCAGCGCTTCGGGCGCGACGTCGTTACTGTCAGATTTCTCGACTTCCAGTGCTTTTTCCACCAACGCAGCAGCCTGTAAATGAACAGCATTTGCTGCAAGGCGCTCTTCGCCATTGATCCGGTAGAGTTCCGCGGCCTCTGCCGCCAGTGTCGCAGACCGCCCCCATTGCGACTGGTGCCAGTATTCAATGCTGGCGGCACTGAAAAGACTGCGTGCCAGGTTGAGCTCATCGCCCGCATTCCTGAAAAGGATGGCCGCCCGCTCATAAGCCTGCAGCGCGGTGGTGCGTCCCTCAACGCTTGCCTGGTGATCAGCACCGGATGCCTCCGACAACAGGCGCAGCCCCGCAAGCTGGTCATGCCCATTTCGCGTTTGCAGCAGCAAAACACGCATAGTTACAGTGGGTTGCGCAATTGCACCGCTGTACTCATGGGATTCCAGGACCAATGTGTAAAAGCCATTTTCACTCGCCTCCAGGACAGCCAATTCGCTTTCATCACGGAACAGGGGTGAATTGAAGGTCTGGCTGGCGCCGGCAGGGGGATGGATTGTCAATACCAGGTCAAGCCCACCCTGGTCCACTTCAACCAGGTAAGAAGAGCCGGCTATTGCCTCGAACATGAATTCCAGGGGCTGCCCGGTTCCGAGGGTCTCCCGGTGGGGAATATCTTGCTGAAGGGCGATGGCCGGGCCGGAACCAGGCTCGGGTTCGGCCCAAACTGACAGAAAAACGAAAACGAGGGTACCCATCAGGAACGATTGCATTACCGTCCCATCCAGATTCGGTCGCCATACAAGCGCCCGTAACCTTGTGAGCAGGCGCATAATAACCCCAGCACATGGTAACTGCCGCTTCCTTTAGGCTGGAAATAATTACCTGATAAGTTCTATTGTCTCGACACTGTAACATAATATATGGTCCTGAAATTATTGACAATTGTTGCCAAAATCAGCATCAAATTACACGCGGAGGGGTAAGTTGACCCGGACCCTGACTGCAAAGTGAGAAGTCTCAGGGATTACAGACCTGTAACGTGAAGCCATCCCGTAGCTTGCCCCAGAAATATTTTCACCCATGGACTATGCTTATCAGGACTACTTACCAGCATGATTTCGCTGGAGTGACCTGGTCTGAAATTTCTGGTCCAGCTTGTAAGTTAATATTTTCAATTGACGGTGTAATTGAGTGTAACCAAGCAGAAACTTGGCAGATGTGACAGGACGAGTAACTAATCCAGAAAAAGCGAGCTGTGATAAAAGAACACTTTCATTGACTGGGTTATGTGCCAGGTAGGCCACTCGATCTGTCGCCTGTAACAATCTGATTTAAATGGTGCCGGCACCAAGATTCGAACTCGGGACCTACTGATTACAAATCAGTTGCTCTACCAACTGAGCTATACCGGCATTTGTGCTACGTGGGCTGCGTATTCTAAACCAAGTTGGGCTGATAGCGAACCCCAAATGACCTGGCCGGTCATTCAACCAGCATGCCGCGAAAAACCAGCCAGGGGTCGTGGATGTGTTCGAAGTCCAGCATGGGGAGCAATTCCGGTGCCGCGCCACCCGTCACGACAATGGTCGGTGGTGTGAACATGGACCGGGCCACGTCCCTGACAAATTGGTTAAGCGCGCCCAGCTGGGCTGCAAAAACACCATTGCTGATACACTCCCGCGTGGTGCGGCCCGGGCCGGAATTCGCCTGGTCCATTTGCCTGGGCGCCTGCAGCAGGGTTTCATTCCGAAGGGCCTTCAGCATCGTGGCCGGCCCCGGGTAGATCATGCCGCCCAGGTGCTGACCCTTTTCGTCGACAGCATCCAGGGTGGCCGCGGTGCCAAGATCCCAGACCACGATTGGCTTGCCATGATGGGCAACCGCGCCAACAATCGCCAGCCAACGGTCTACGCCCAGTTTCGAAGGGTCGTCATAAGCATTGGTAACCTCCCCCTGGCTGGGCAGCGACGCAAGCTTCCAGGGCGCCAGGCCCCAGCGAGAGGCGCAGAATTTCTCCAGCTCAGCAACCTGCCCAGAGCCGGCGACACTGGACAACATCACCGTGTCGGGCCCGATCACCGCCGGTGGCTGAAAGCGCCGCATGAAATCCTCCAGTGAACCACTGCCCGCGGTGTTGGCATCGACCTGGCCCGCACGGGCCAGCACCCACTTAATTCGGGTATTGCCATGGTCGATCAGCAGCGCAGTCTCACTCACGGTGCAGGCTCACCTCTCCGGCATGAAACACCTGGATTCCGTCCGTGGCCGTTTGCAGGAGCAGGCCGCCATCCCGGTCTACGCCGGCTGCGATGCCGGCCACCTGCCTGCCGTTGTAGTTCAACGAGACGTTTTCGCCTCTCAACAAATCAAGATCAGACCAGGCTGGCCGGAATACCTCGAAGCCGGATGTTTCGAAAAACCCGATGGACTCGATCAGCTCGCTGAGCAGCAGCGACGTCAGTTCGTTGCGGTTGACTCGAACAGAATCTCCATGGGCTTCTGCGTTCAGCTCTGAATCCAGGTCGGTCCAGGGCCGGTCGATTACCGCAGTGAGCCGATCGAGATCCCGCCCGGGCATTTTGACATTGAGTCCGACACCGATCACCGCCATGGCCGGTCCGCTGCCGGTGGACTGCATTTCTACCAGGATGCCGGCAAGTTTCTTTCCATTGCACAGAATATCGTTCGGCCACTTGATCCCATGACCTCTCAAACCTGCTCTGCCCAGCGCCTGGCCAACCGCCAGCGCAACCACCAGCGGGAATGTTGAAAGTGGCCAACCATGCGGATTCAGTTGCCAGCCCAGACTCAGGTAAATGTTGCCGCCGGGCGGAGAATGCCATGAGCGCTGGCGCCTGCCCCGGCCGCTGGTCTGGTGATCGGCGATCACCGCGGATGCGTGCAGCTGGTCGGACGGCAGCCTGAGCAGTTCGCTATTGGTAGAGTCGACTTCGTGATGCACCACCAGGCTGGTAAGCGATGAGCGGGTTGCAGGCTTCATTCCCGCGAGAATCCGCTCGGCATCAAGGGTGCCCTGGATTGATTCTGTCATGCGCCGAACCCTATCGAAACCAGTTCACAAGGCGGATTCGCTGGAACTTGTACTCGGTGCCGTTGCGCATGTTGGCGATGTTCGAACGGTGCGTGAAAACGATAAATGCTGCCAAAAGTATGGCAAACCACAGCTTCCCGGCCGGCGCGTCCAGCCACAGGAACGCGGGGATCATGCTGAGAGCGGCAAGCATGGTGGCCAGGCCGACCCACCCGCTCACGACCAGGACAGCCAGCCAGGTTATAACCATCGGCAGCAACACTGCCGGCTGGATTACCGCCAGCGCGCCCACTGCCGTTGCGGCGCCTTTACCGCCCTTGAAGCCATACCAGACCGGGTAACAGTGCCCGACGACCGCGGCGAAGCCGCAGGCCAGCATTTGTGTCATGGCGGGCACTGAGTTATCAAGCACAGCGATATCCAGCGCCGGTACGACCCAGGCTGCAAGTACCCCTTTACCGATATCGATGATCACGACAACCAGCGCAAACCAGAACCCCTGGGTCCGAAAGGCATTGGTGCCGCCAGCATTGCCGCTACCGCTTTTGCGGATGTCCACATGCCGTAACGCGCCCATCACCATGCTGCCCGATATCGATCCCAGCAAATAGGCCATCAGCACCTTGATGAGCAAGCCGGTCATCAACTACTCCTGCTTCGGTGTGGTGAAAATCCGGCGACCAGTCCACCGGGACCAATGTGCACACCCAGGGCGGAGCCGGCATCCGTGATGTGGCAGGAATGAACACGGCCATGCTGTTCGAGTATGTGGTGACGCAACTCTTTCGCGCCCTGTTCGTTGTCGGCATGCGCCAGCAGCACCCGGTACATGACTTCTTCGTCCATCTGGCGAGTCACTTTGCGAGCCAGTTTGAACGGATTCGCGCCCCGGCCTAGCAGAAACCCGCCCACGCTCATCTTGCCTTCCTTGCTGGCGGTCAGAACCGGGCTGAGACGCAGAAAATCCGCAACCCGTTTGACCCAGGCAGGCACTCGGCCCCCTTTGACCGCATAGGCCAGGTCATCCGCCTGGGCGAACACCCGGGTCGCCGGAATCAGTTCCAGCAAAAGGGCCTCGACCTGGTCTGCATCCAGCCCCTCCATTGCTGCCTCGGCCGCGGCCATCGCGAGCAAACCCTGCCCGGTGGTCGCGTTCAGGCTGTCGATAACGCGTACATTGCCCTCTTCCACCCGGCTCGCCGCCTGCCTGGCGGCAGCAATGGTTCCGCTGAGGTGCTCGGACAAGCCGACCGAAACCACGTCATAACCATGCGAGGTCAGCAGGGAATAAGTCCTGGAAAAGTCCTGCGCCGGTGGTTGCGAGGTCAACGGAGCTTCGGGTTCTTCAGCCAGCATGCGGTAAAAATCCGCTGCGGTGAGCGAGACCCCATCGAGATACTCACGGTCACCGAAACTCAGGCGAACCGGAACCATCTGGATGCCCAGGCGTTCCAACTCGTCAAGCGGAATATCTGCTCCGGAATCCGTCACGATGGCCACCTCACCGACATGATCCATCAAACTGTGCTGGCGCTCCATGTCGTCAGCCTTTTGTTGCCTGATTACACCAAAATCCTCACAGGCCAGGAAAACCTCGGCCGGATTGTTGACGTGAATGTGCACGCGGACCCGGTTCCTGCCCCCTGCGACCACCAGCGAACTGGCGTCGAGCGCTTCCAACCGCGCCATGACCTGCTCGCGATCGATATTCTCTCCTTCAACGACACATTCAGTGCAAAAGCGGTGTTCGCCGACATCGAACTCCTGCAGGTTTCCGGTCAGGTCTTTCTGCAAATCGGCGACCGCGGCATCCACCTCTCCTTTGACCATGAACGTCCAGATCCCTTCCAGCAGATCGACGAAACCCTGGCCGCCCGCGTCCACTACACCGGCGTTTTTCAGCACCTGCAGTTGGTTAGGGGTATTGGCCAGCGATGCCCGGGCCCGTTCCAGTCCATGTGCGAACAACGCCTGGATATCGGTCACACCGTCGCCCACCCGCTGGGTAAGTTCCTGTGAAAAATCCTCCAGCACCGTTGGCAGGGTGCCCGGCACCGGTTTGGACATGGCCTTCCAGGCCTCTTCCGCGCCGGCGCTCGCTGCTTTCGCCAGGCGTCTCGCAGACAGTGACCGCCGGCCTGCAATGGCTTCACGAAAACCGTGAAAGTACTGCGCCATGATCGCGCCTGAATTTCCCCGGGCGCCATCCAGTGCGGCATCGGCGACGTGATCCATCAGCTTGTCAACCCGGTCCTGCGGCGAGTTGGCGGTCGCCTCCAGGATGGTCTTGAAGGTAAACGCCATGTTGGTGCCGGTATCCCCGTCGGGAACCGGGAAGACATTGATGCGGTTCAGGTATTCCCTGCGCTGGAAAACATGACCGATACCTGCGGACAGGGCTCGCAGCAGGCGGGGTGCGTCAAGATAGGCAATGGCGGCGGATGATCTCTCCATTACAACCAATTATATGGCCAATTCTCCCAGCGGTTGGCAAATTTCGCCGAAATCCTGATCAATCTAACCGGCAAATCCTTACTTTTGGCCCATGCCGTGCTGGCACGTATTCTGCATGATTACTGGTAGAGGATGACTGGAGTAAAAAATGTCTGCTGACGATGTACTGAACGAAATGCGTAACTCGCTCAATGGCCGGCAGGGTCAGCCGATCGTATTTGGCGTTTGCAAGACCCTGGCAGAAAAATCCGGTAAGGAGCCGTGGATTTTTCGTCTTGCCGCGCTGGTGCTGACGCTGTTCTGGACTTTGCCTGCAGTGGCAGCCTACATCGTGCTGGGCTTTGCGCTGAATGAAACGGAAGACCGCACCCGCAGGTTCTTTTCAGGCCTGGCCGTGATTACCCGGGAAATGGTCGAGAAATTCGCCGCGTCGCTGCGCGACATGTTCGGCCCGGAACGGGCTTAGAACCATCAATCGGCCGCCGCAAACGCCACCAGGGCTTGCTGGTCGAAAGGGAAAAACAGTTCCCGGCCATCACCCGGTCGGGAAATAACGGGCACATGAACACCGTACCTGGTGGCTAGGCAAGGGTCAGCATCGATATCGACCGACCGCCAGGGCAATCCTGCACTATTCAGCATCTCCGCCGCCAGGTCGCACAAATGACATTCGGGCCGTGAATAAAGGATCAGGGGTTCATTGACTGTCATTTGTCCATTCTCGCAGGTTAAACTCGCGCAATCGAGAATAGACAAACAACTCTGTAATCATGGCCGTCAGCATATTTGATTTGTTCAAGATCGGAATCGGACCATCGAGTTCACATACCGTGGGCCCGATGAAGGCCGCGTGCATGTTTGCACGGCGGCTGGAAGAACAGGATCTGCTGTCCGATGTTTTTCGGGTCGAGGTCAGCCTGTTCGGTTCACTGGCGCACACCGGCCGGGGCCACGGCACCGACAAGGCAGTCATGCTGGGACTGCAGGGTGAGTTGCCCGACTCAGTCGATCCGGAGCGGATCGACTCGATGCTGGCGCGGATTGAAACAAACCGATCCATTTCGCTGCTCGGCAGGCATGAAATTCCGTTTGTGCTGAAAAAAGACCTGTTATTCCGTAAACGCGAACTGCTGCCCTATCATCCCAACGGCATGCGATTTAACGCCTTCGACCGGCAGGAAAACATGCTGAAAAGCAGTGAGTATTATTCGGTGGGCGGCGGCTTCGTCGTCAATCGGGATGAAGCTGCGGAAGACCGGATCGTTGCGGATGAGACCCGCCTGCCCTTCCCGTTTGATTCGGCCGACGAGCTACTCGCGCTGTGCCGTGAAAACGGCATGGTGATTGCCGATGTCATGCTGGCCAATGAACGCACCTGGCGTTCCAGGCAGGCTATCCGGGACGGATTGCTGCACATCCACGCGGCGATGAATTCCTGCATGGAAAGGGGGTTTCGGCAGAAGGGCACTTTGCCGGGTGGATTGAACGTCACCAGGCGAGCCCCTGTGCTGCATCGCGAACTCAGCGAACAACTGCCCGGCGAAGATTCGCTCTCGACGCTGGACTGGGTCAACCTGTATGCGCTCGCCGTGAATGAAGAAAACGCGGCGGGCGGGCGCGTAGTGACTGCGCCGACTAACGGCGCGGCAGGCATCATCCCCGCTGTCATACGGTATTATTGTGATTTCATCCCCGGAGCGAACGAGGATGGGGTCATCGAGTTTTTGCTGACGGCTGGCGCCATCGGCATCCTCTACATGAAGAACGCTTCGATTTCCGGGGCTGAAGTAGGCTGCCAGGGCGAGGTCGGAGTAGCCTGCTCAATGGCCGCCGGGGGATTGACAGCAGCCATGGGTGGCGCAGTCTTCCAGGTAGAGAACGCAGCAGAAATCGGCATGGAACACAACCTGGGGTTGACCTGCGACCCGGTTGGCGGACTGGTGCAAATTCCGTGCATAGAACGGAATGCAATGGCAGCAGTCAAAGCCATCAACGCGCAGCGAATGGCTGCCCGTGGAGACGGTAAGCACCGGGTATCACTGGACAAAGTGATCAAGACCATGCGCGACACCGGGGCTGACATGAAAAGTCATTACAAGGAAACCTCCAGGGGCGGCCTGGCGGTCAATGTGATTGAATGTTGAACGCAATGAACATAATACCTCTGCGACCGATAACCACATTTTGCCTGGTAGCTCTTATGAGCTTTCTTCCTGCCCTGTCGAGCGCGAAAAACATCTACAAGTACCAGGACAAGGACGGCATCTGGCATTTCACCGACCGCGCGCCGGAGGACGAAACCGAATTCGAAACCGTCTACATGGAGCGCGAACCCGAACCGCGGATCAGGATCAGGCAGGAGGGTACCAAGGAAAGCCCCGTCTACCTGGTTTTCAATGATTTCTGGGGGCCGGCTGAAGTCGAGCTCATGCTGAAAGACGACATCAACGTTATTTCCGAACCGCCCCTGCCGGCACGTTTTGTCATTCCCGGCCAGAAAGAACAGGTGCTGGTAGGTCTTGGGCCACTGAATCCTCGGATGGGGTACCAGTACCGGCTGGGCATGTCATCGGTGCCCGGCCGGCCGATACCTGATCCCATCACTGACATGGTCATCCTGCCGCCGATCGCGGCGGACGAAGCCTACCCGATCAGCCAGGGCTTCAATGGCGCGAAAACCCACAACTCACCTGACAGCGAATATGCCATTGATGTGGCCATGCCGGTCGGCACTGCCATTCACGCAGTGCGTTCGGGCGTGGTCATGGACGTCGAGGAGGATTTCAACAAGGGCGGCACCGACCGGAAGAAATTCATGGACAAGGCCAACCATGTGCGGATCGTGCACCCTGACGGCACCATGGCACTTTATGCCCACCTTGACCTGGCCAGCGTCAGTGTCCGCCCCGGCGCCCGGGTGCGGGCCGGCCAGAAAATCGCCCGCTCCGGCAATACCGGCTTCAGTTCAGGACCTCATCTGCACTTCGCCATCCAGCAGAATATCGGCATGAAACTGATATCTTTACCCTTTCGGCTGAAAACATCCCAGGGCGACGCAATCGCGCCAGAGGAATTGGAGCTCATTAAGGGAACGGCATTCAACCCCTGAGCCGGCCATCTGCTAGAATGGCGCGCTTTTTGCCGTTCTGACCGACATGAACCAACTGACCAACGAAATCGAAAAACGCCGCACCTTCGCGATTATTTCGCACCCGGACGCCGGCAAGACCACGCTCACTGAAAAACTCCTGTTGTTCGGTGGAGCAATCCAGATGGCCGGAACCGTCAAGGCCAAAAAGGCGGCACGGCATGCCACCTCCGACTGGATGAAGCTCGAGAAAGAGCGCGGCATTTCAGTGACCTCTTCCGTCATGCAGTTCAAATACCGGGACCGCGTGGTCAACCTGCTGGACACGCCCGGCCATGCTGACTTTTCCGAGGACACTTACCGTACCCTGACCGCGGTCGATTCGGCACTGATGGTGATCGATTGCGCGAAGGGTGTGGAGGAACGGACCATCCGGCTGATGGAGGTGTGCCGCCTCAGGCAGACCCCGATTTTCACGTTTATCAACAAGCTGGACCGCGAAGGGCGCGACCCCATCGAGTTACTGGACGAAGTGGAATCCGTGCTGGGTATCCAGTGTGCGCCAATCACCTGGCCGATCGGCATGGGACAGCGCTTGAAAGGTGTTTATCACCTGCTCGATGACACCGTGCACCTGTACGAGTCCGGCAAGAATTACGTGACTCAGGAGGCCGATATCATCCAGGGTCTGGACAACCCGGAACTGGACCAGCGGCTGGGCCGGGATGCCGCCGACCTGCGCGATGAAATCGAGCTGGTCCAGGGCGCCAGCCATGAGTTCGACGTGGCGGCTTATCTCGCCGGCGAGCAGACCCCGGTGTTTTTCGGCTCCGCCATCAATAATTTCGGGGTGACACCCCTGCTGGACGCCTTTGTGGCGAACGCACCACCCCCCGGACCCAGGGATACCGTGGGCCGCAGCGTCGAGCCCAGTGAGCCCGGCTTGACCGGCTTTGTATTCAAGATCCAGGCGAATATGGATCCTGCTCACCGCGACCGCGTGGCCTTCATGCGGATCTGCTCCGGCCGCTTTCAAAGCGGCATGAAAATGCAGCATGTCAGGCTAAGAAAAATGGTGAAAGCCGCCAACGCACTGACGTTCATGGCGCAGGATCGTGAACACGTGGAAAATGCCTGGCCCGGCGATATCGTCGGCCTGCACAATCACGGCACGATCAGCATCGGTGACACGTTTACAGAAGGAGAATCACTGCAGTTTACCGGTATCCCCCATTTTGCCCCGGAACTGTTCCGCCGCGCCCAATTGCGCGACCCGCTGAAACTCAAGGCCCTGCAAAAAGGCCTGGCGCAGCTCTCCGAAGAAGGCGCTACACAGTTTTTCAAACCGCTGATCGGCAACGACCTGATCCTGGGTGCCGTGGGCATCCTGCAATTCGATGTCGTGGCTTACCGGCTGAAAAACGAGTACGGTGTCGAGGCCACTTTTGAAAAAGTCAACGTGCAGACGGCGCGCTGGGTTCATTGCGAGGATGACAGGATGCGGAGCGATTTCAGCCGCCAGTTACAGAACAACCTGGCCGAGGACGGCGCCGGCCTGCTCGTATACCTGGCCCCCAGCCGGGTGAATCTGCAATTGACCGAAGAGCGCTGGCCGGACATACGCTTTTCCGCCACCAGGGAAACGACGATATTCGCAAGTTGACTTCATGACGACAGCCTCCTTTTCATTCCTCAAGCTGTTTCCCAACCGGGACCGGCGCGGAATGATCTGGGGAATTGCGCTGCCGATCATGGGCGGCATGATGTCACAGAATGTTCTGAACCTGGTTGATATCGGCATGGTTGGCCGCCTGGGAGACAGCGCGCTGGCCGCCACCGGCATAGGGGGATTTACCAACTACCTGGCGATCTCTTTCATTATCGGACTGTCAGCGGGCGTGCAGGCGCTGGCAGCCCGGCGCGTCGGAGAAGGCCGGGACTCGGAAACCGCGATTCCGCTGAACGGCGGACTGCTGCTGGCGCTGATGATCGGCTTGCCGCTGTGCGTCATCCTGATCCTGGCCACGCCCTGGGCATTCAACTTCCTGACGCCCGATGCGGAGGTCAGGGAGCTGGGCATACCCTATTTGCAGGTCCGGATCGCCAGCATGATCGCTGTGGGCATGAATTTCTCTTTTCGTGGCTACTGGAGCGCCATCCACATGACCGGTGTCTACCTGCAGACATTGCTGATCATGCACGCCATCAATATCTTCCTGAACTGGGTGCTGATTTTTGGCAATCTGGGTGCGCCGGAACTGGGCGTTTACGGCGCCGGGCTGGCAACCACGATTTCGCTGTATATCGGCACTTCCCTGTATTTCTTCTTTGCCATTCGCCGGGCCAGCAACAAGGGCTTCCTGCATGGAATTCCATCACGCGATACGCTGTGGAAGCAATTCAAACTGTCCCTGCCCAGCAGCCTCCAGCAACTGTTCTTTTCCGCCGGCCTGGTCACGCTGGTCTGGATCGTTGGCCGCATCGGCACGGCAGAAGTCGCCGCTATCAATATTCTGATGACCTTTCACATCACGGCATTGCTGCCGGCATTTGGCGTGGCACTGGCCGCTACGACCCTGGTTGGCAATGCCCTGGGCAGGAAAGATGTCGAGGATGCTGCGGCCTGGGGGTGGAATTGTGCGGCTCTGACTTTTATCTATGGCCTGGTTCTCAGCCTGTTGTTGATTCCCCTGGCGCAACCGATCCTGGCGTTATTCCTGACCAACCCGGAAACGCGGAAACTGGCCCATGTACCGATGGTGCTGTGGGCCCTGATGATCAGTTTTGACACCGCCGGCATGGTGCTGATGAATGCGCTGATCGGCGCGGGCGACACACGCCGCAGCATGTGGATCAGCCTGATATGGCAATGGGCGTTTTTCCTGCCGCTGGCCTTCCTGGCCGGACCGACCCTTGGTTTTGGCTTGCTCGGTGTGTGGGTGATCAATGGCTTCTATCGCGTGGGCCAGGCCATCAACTGCGGCACACAATGGGCCGGGCGGAAATGGGCGCACATTGCGATTTAGTGTATAAAACAGAATTCGACCGGGAGAGCAGTTCATGATCGGCACCATTGGATTCGGCATCTTTGGCCTGGCTGTTCTCATCAGCATCGCTCTCACCTTTTCCTCCGGACGCAAAGCCATCGACTGGAAACTGGTGGCATCGGGCATCGGGCTGCAACTGCTGTTCGCCATTGTCGTTATCCTGGTGCCGGGCGGTCGCGAGTTTTTTGAAGGCTTGAGCAGCGTTTTCGTGCGCGTCATCAGTTTTGCGCTGGACGGCGCCGCATTTATATTCGGCCCGCTGGCCGACCCCGCCAACCTGGGATTCATTTTTGCCTTCCAGGTACTCCCCACGATCATTTTCTTTGCCGCCCTGATGGCGGTGTTGTACCACATCGGTCTGATGCAGAAAATTGTCCAGGCCATGGCCTGGGTGATGCTGAAAGTCCTGCGAATCAGCGGGGCGGAATCACTGTCCGTTGCCGCCAACGTATTCGTCGGCCAGACCGAGGCGCCGCTGGTCGTGCGACCCTATATCTCGCGGATGACGGAATCGGAACTGTTCACGATGATGGTGGGCGGCATGGCGACCATCGCCGGCGGCGTACTGGCAGCCTACATCACGATGCTGGGCGGCGCTGACGAGGCCATGCGAATTTTCTACGCCAAGCACCTGCTGTCGGCCAGCATCATGGCAGCGCCCGCCACTGTCGTCATCGCCAAGATACTGAAGCCGGAAACCGGCGAGTCCCTGACCCGTGGCGAGGTCAAGCTGCATGTAGAAAAAACGGCAACCAATGTCATCGAAGCAGCCGCCAATGGCGCAGCCGACGGCTGGAGACTGGCCCTGAACGTGGGTGCCATGTTGCTGGCCTTTATTGCATTGATCGCGATGATCGACTATCCACTGGGCTGGCTGGGTGAGCTGACCGGCTTTGACGCCGCTACCGGCAGGGCCCTGAGCCTTTCCACCATCATGGGTTACCTGCTTTCCCCGCTGGCCTGGGTGATCGGCGTACCCTGGGCCGATGCGATCACGGTGGGCGGACTGATCGGCGAGAAAGTGGTGACGAATGAATTCGTCGCCTATGCACACCTGACAGAAATCCAGGGCAGCCTCAGCCCCAAGGCTGTGCTTATCTCTACTTATGCTCTGTGCGGTTTCGCCAACTTCTCATCGATTGCCATCCAGATCGGGGGTATCGGCGGGATCGCGCCGGAACGGCGTTCGGACCTCGCCCGGCTTGGGCTCACAGCGGTGCTGGGCGGCACGTTGGCCACGATGATGACCGCAACGATTGCCGGCGTCCTGACCGGTCTCGTCTGAGATGTCGGGCAGCTCACAGTTTTCTCTGTTTTCTCAACGGCGGTTCATGCCGTTTTTCATGACCCAGGGGCTGGGCGCATTCAACGACAACGTATTCAAGAACGCGCTGGCGGCCCTGCTGGTTTTTGAGGGCAGCAAGCTGGCGGGGCTTAACACGGACCAGTTGGTCAATCTCAGCGCGCTGGTGTTCATCCTGCCCTTTTTTCTGTTCTCGGCCCTGTTTGGCCAGTTTGCGGACAAGTATGAAAAGTCGATGCAAATCCGCCGGGTGAAGCTGCTGGAGGTAGTCATCATGTTGCTGGCTACGCTGGGCTTCTGGCTGGACAGTGTCATCCTGCTGATGTTCGTGCTGTTCCTGCTGGGCCTGCAGTCCACGATATTCGGCCCGATCAAGTACGGCATCCTTCCGCAGATTCTCAAGCGGGAGGAATTGGTCGGCGGTAATGCGCTGATCGAAATGGGCACCTTTGTTGCGATCCTGGCGGGCACGATTGCCGGTCCCCAGTTGGCAGGAGTAGAAGCAAGCTGGCCATACTGGGCCGGTGCGACCTGCCTGGCTGTGGCCGCAACGGGCTATCTTTACAGTTTGAAGATTCCCGTTGCGGATGCGGTGGCTCCCGGGCTCAAAATCAACTGGAATATTTTTAGCGAAACAATCCGTAACCTTAAATTCATCAACCAGAACCGAACCGTGTTGAACAGTGTTCTGGGAATTTCCTGGTTCTGGTTTTTTGGCGCCATATTCCTGGTCCAGATTCCCAGTTACACCCAGAACGTGCTTGGCGGAGACAAGCACCTGATGTCCGCCCTGCTGGCCCTGTTCATTATCGGTATCAGCACGGGTTCGCTGCTGTGTGAGAGGCTGTCAGGCAGGCAGGTGGAAATCGGCCTGGTGCCTTTCGGCGCTATCGGTCTGACGCTGTTTGGACTGGACCTGTATTTTGCCTCGCCTGAAGCCCCCATTGCCGGTATTACGGCCTTTGAATTCCTGTCGGGTGGCAATAACTGGCGGATCATCATCGACTTGCTGCTGATCGGAACCTTTGGTGGTTTTTACATTGTGCCGCTGTACGCACTGGTCCAGTCCAGGTCGGCGTCCGACCATCTGAGCCGGGTTATTGCAGGGCTCAATATCCTCAATTCGCTGTTCATGGTGGTAGCCGCTGTCGCCGCCATGCTGATACTGGGCCCGGCGGGGCTTTCCATTCCGGAGCTGTTCCTGATTACCGCAATCCTGAATGCGGTAGTTGCAGTGTACATATTCAGCCTGGTGCCGGAATTCCTGATGCGCTTCCTGGTCTGGATCCTGATCCACACGATTTACCGCGTGAAAGTAACCGGTATTGATCACATTCCCGAACAAGGCCCGGTCATTGTCGCCAGCAACCACGTGAGTTTTGCCGACCCTTTGATTATTGGCGGCATGATTCGCCGGCCGGTGAAATTCGTGATGTACTACAAGATCTATCGAATCCCCGTGCTGAATTTCATTTTCAGAACCGGCAAAGCCATCCCGATAGCCAGTCGCACCGAAGACCCCGAAATTCTGGAAAACGCCTACCGCCGAATGCACGAAGTGCTGGATGAGGAAGACATACTCGGCATCTTTCCGGAAGGCGGAATCACGCATAATGGAGAAATCCAGCGCTTCCGGCCGGGCATCGACAAAATCATTGCAGAGCAGCCGGTGCCGGTGGTGCCGGTAGCCTTGTGCAATCTTTGGGGTTCGTTGTTCAGCCGGCGAGACTCTCTGCTCAAGCGCCGGCCCTACAAGCTGTGGTCGCTGATCGAATTACGCATCGGCGAACCCATACCGCCCGAAGAAGTCTCCGCCGAACGCCTGCAGCGCGAGGTTGAAAAGCTCAGGGGCGAGGACCGCTGAATGCTACGGCAAGGCCTTTCCTACCAATTCACTCATGCCGTAGTCAGGAAACCGGCGCACAGCGTGGTCGATGGCCTGCGAGCAACAGACCGGGGTTCCCCGGCATTTGCGAAATTTGAATCAGAGCACGGCGTTTATGTCAAAGCGCTCCGGCATGCCGGCCTGAAAGTGACTGTGCTGGAAGCCCAAGAGGACTATCCCGATTCGGTATTCATCGAAGACGCTGCATTATGCCTGCCGGAAGGCGTAGTCCTGTTGCGGCCGGGCACGCCTTCGCGCAGCGGCGAACCCATCGAGCTGGCATCCGAGCTTGGTCGCCTGGGCCTGGTGATCCATCCTCACGAATCCGGCGGATTTATCGATGGAGGGGACATCCTGGTGACGGATAGCTCGGTGCTGGTGGGATTATCCCGCAGAACCGACCGCGCAGGTTTTGAATGGATAAGCAAGCTACTGCAGCAATGGAACTACCAGGTGCTGGCCGTAGAGACGCCCCCGCAGGTATTGCACTTCAAGTCTGACTGCTGCGTCGTGGACAGCACCACCATCATGGCAACTTCGAGACTGAGCGGAGCATCCTGTTTTTCGGATTTCAAAGTACTCACTGTTCCCGCTGGAGAAGAAGCGGCGGCCAATTCAATCCGGGTCAACGATCGATTATTCATTCCCGCTGGATTTCCAAAAACCTCTGAGATGCTGGCTGCAGCGGGTTATTCCATCGAGGCCATCCCGGTCACCCAGCCCCGCTTGCTGGATGGAGGGCTATCCTGCATGTCACTGCGTTTCAGCCAGCCGCCGGCTGCTTGAGATTCAGCAGGCCTGTCCGCAGTTCCAGCACTGGGAAAACTGGCCGTCAACCTCGGACCCGCATCGTGAACACACCCAGTCTGCGCCTGGCAGTTCCTCCGGTGTTTCTGATGCCAGCAATTCCCTGGCCCTGTCCAGATCTTTTTCTTCTAACACGAATAATTGTGGAATAACCTCTACAAAAGGCAGCTCACCCACTACCGAAGACCCGAATTCATTTTTCAGAAAGGTCCTGATGCCATGCGATTCGAGCAATGACTGCAGCTGCCCGACCCGGATGAAATTGAAGTCCTCAAAAATCTTGATCATGAACCTGGCTTTTCCGGGCCCGCCACTGGCCTGAAGTCCAGCGAGGCGGAGTTAATGCAGTAGCGCACCCCGGTGGGTGGCGGTCCATCCGGAAATATGTGCCCCAGGTGGGCATCGCAATGACGGCATAACAACTCGATGCGGCTCATGCCAAGACTGTTGTCCGGCCGCTGCACAATGTCGGCTTCTTCCAACTCAGAATGAAAGCTCGGCCATCCACAACCCGCGTTGAACTTGCTGCCCGAGTCAAACAGCGGATGGCCACAACAGACACAATGGTAATGGCCCTTGTCCCAGCATTGTTCGTACTCCCCGCTGAAAGGCGCTTCGGTGCCCGCCAGTCGCGTCACCCGGTATTGCTCCGGTTCCAGCTGCTCTTTCCACTGCTGGTCAGTCTTGTGTATTTTTGCCATGCTGCGATATTAACCAAATAGTCGGCATGACGCATAACTGATGAGGAAAACACGATCGCAATTCACCGTAACGCTGTCACTGGCCGCGTTACTGGCCATGCTCCTCAACTCGGGCTGTGCAGCGCCGTCCTACTATTCCCAGGCGGTCGCCGGGCATATACAACTGATGAAGCAGCGGCAGGATATTCAGCAAATCCTGGATTCGGGCGCGGCAGATCCGGAACTGACGCAAAAACTGCAGCTGTCGCTAGAAATTCGCAGCTTCGCAGTCGCTGAACTCGACCTGCCGGACAATGACAGTTATACGCAGTTCGTGAGCACCGGCCAGGATGCCGTGACCTGGAACGTGCTGGCGGCGCCCGAGTTTTCCCTGGCCCCAAAGAAGTGGTGTTTCCTTGTTTCCGGGTGCGTGCCTTACCGGGGTTACTTCAAAGCCGGGGATGCCGAGCGGTTTGCAAAAAACCTGGACGATAAAGGCTTTGATACCTTCGTGTCACCCGCCATTGCCTATTCAACCCTGGGCTGGTTCGACGACCCGCTGGTGGACACCATGTTCCGCTACGACGACGCCCAGCTGGCCGCCTTTATCTTTCACGAGATGGCCCATCAGAAACTTTATGTGAAAGGCGACACTTCTTTCAATGAAGCCTATGCCCGCTTCGTCGAAGATTCCGGCCTGGAACGCTGGCTGGCTGCGCGCGACGCGGGTATCGAGCACGATGAATCGCGATGGTCTGCGCAAACGGCCCAGAGGTTCAACGCCCTCATACAATCGCTCAGACATCGATTGGAACAGCTTTATGCCAGTGACCAGGCGCCAGCGGAGTTGCGGGCCGGCAAATCCCGGATTTTCAAAGCGTTCAAAAATGACTACCGGCAACTCGTGACAAAACACGCAGGCGGGAAAGACCCTTACCGCCACGTGTTCGCGGGGGACTTGAACAATGCCAGCCTGGCGCTGGTGAATGCCTACGAAGGCGGGTCCTGCGCCTTCGAAAATCTGTTCCGGGAAGCCGCTGAACAGATGGCTGAATTTCACCGGCTCGCGGCTGCGAAAGCCCGCCTGTCTGCCACTGCCCGGTCAGACTGGCTAAATCAGCCGTGCCAGATCATTGCTTCCGACAGCGATCTGTGACAACTTACCCCGAACCAGCTTGGCTCACGACTGACAGCGCTACAACCTTTGTTTTTAACTCAGCTTTCAACCAGCAGATTTACCGCTGCATTCGCAGCCGGTCTATGCCTGTTGAGCGCGGCAACGTCATTGCCGGCACAGGAGCCTGAAGAACGGCGTGTCCGCAAAGTCATCACTGCCTGCCCCGATCCGCGCATGGGTCCGGCGATTCCCCCGGCGCCTGACCGTAGCCAGTCACCGGTCATCATTTATGCGAAATCACTCGATGCCAGCAAGACCAGCGAGGGTTCGGCGACGGGCGACGTTGAACTGTTCCGGCTGGACCAGTACATAGCCACGGAACAGGTGCTCTTTGACCCGGTAAAAGAGATTGTTACGGTGCCGGGAAGCCTGACTTACGAAGATCAGCAGGTCTGGTTAACCGGCAAACAGGGAAACTACAATTTCATTGAAGAGTCCGGTGATTTTTCCCTGGTGGATTACGGCCTGTCCAGTTCCAGCGCCAACGGCAGCGCCCAATTTGTCGAACTGGTTGGGGGCCACACTTCAAAGCTGCATGATATCGACTACACGTCCTGCCCCGGAGACGATCCCGACTGGCAGATTTACGCCCGCGAACTGGAGCTTCAGCACGAGGAAGGACGGGGCGCGGCAAAGGGCGCCAAGCTGTTCTTCAAAGGCGTTCCGGTACTGTATGCACCTTACTTCACGTTCCCGATCGACGATCGGCGTAAAACCGGATTCCTTTATCCGCGCTTCGGTCAAAGCAGTGACCTGGGCTTTGAGTTCGGTGCGCCCTGGTACTGGAACATTGCACCCAACATGGACGCCACGCTGGAGCCCCGTTACCTGACCAAGCGCGGCTTCATGCTGACCGGCGATTATCGCCTGATGACTCAGAAAACCCGGGCCAATATCGACTTCGACTATATGCCCAACGACCGGAAAACCAATCGTCATCGCTATCACTACCTGGTGGACCATCGCGCCTACCCCTGGAAGCGCTGGGACTCACGCATCATTGTCAACCGGGTCAGCGACAGGGCGTATTTCCAGGATTTTGGCACCAACCTGGTCCAGACATCACAACAGTTTCTTCGCAGCAGCGGTACTTTGACCGGCGTCGGACGCCACTGGGACTTCGAGTTCATGGTGGATGACTTCCAGTTACTCGATGACGAGATTCTGCCGCAGAACGAACCTTACCGCCGGCTGCCGCGCCTGGGCTACTGGCTGGACCAGCCATTGGGCAACTCCGGCTTCTTTTTCGGGCTGGATTCGGAGCTGGTGTATTTCGACCGCGACATCGGCATCACTGGAGCCCGCGTGGACCTGTATCCGCGGCTTTACTGGAACAGGTACTCCAGTTGGGGCTTTATCAAACCCAGTATCGGCTACCGGTACACCGGCTATGACCTCGACCGCCAGGGCCTTCCCGGTGATGAATCGCCGAATCGCGGTACGATGATTGCAAGCCTGGACACCGGGCTGGTTTTCGACCGGATGACCTCGAAAGGGGACCTGCAGACGCTGGAACCCCGGTTGTTCTATCTGTATGTGCCTTACAAGAACCAGGATGAGTTACCGGTGTTCGATACCGGCGTCTTTACGTTTGGCTACAGCCAGTTGTTCAACACCAACCGTTTTGCCGGTGCCGACCGCCAGGGGGATGCCAACCAGTTATCGCTGGCTGTCACCACCAACCAGTTCAGCGGCGCGGGCGGCGCGCTGCTGTGGAGCCTGAGCCTGGGCCAGATCTTCTACTTCGATGACAGGCGGGTACAACTCGATGGCCTCCCGCCTGACGATGATAATTACTCGCCGTTCATGGGTGAATTCGCATGGTATTTTTCCTCCCGTTTCAGTGCCATCGCAGGACTGCAATGGGACTGGGAGCGTAACGAGGTCTCGGTGGGCTCCCTGGGGTTCAACTACAGCGGCAAGCAGGGCGAACGGATCCGCTTCGAGTACCGTTTTCGCCGGGACCGGGTGGACCAGTTCGATTTCCGGATTTTCTGGCCGATCACCGAGTCCTGGCGCTTCCTGTCACGGGTTAACTATTCTTTCGAAGACAGCGACTTGCTGGAGCTCCAGGGCGGCATTGAATATGAAAGCTGCTGCTGGGCCCTGCGGACGGTCGTGCGACGTTATCTGAGAAACCGCGATGGTGATTATCGCAATGGAATATTCCTGGAACTTAATTTCAAAGGTCTCACCAGCGTCGGCAACAAGTCCAACCGGCTGTTCTAAAACTGACCGCATGAGGTAGAATAACTCCTTTTCGGAGAAACTCCTGATGATCCACCGCAGTTGCTTCTGGCCTTGCAAAGCCAACCTGTTGATCGCCCTGTGCACCTGCCTGGCGACACCGGCCATATCCATGGCGCAACAGATGGTCAGTACCAGCGGCTCGATCGATTCGATCGTCGCGCTGGTCGACGAGGATGTCATCTTGCGCAGCGAGCTGGACCTGGCAGTCGCGGGCATCGTGGATCGTGTTCGTGCCAGCGGTGAATCCATGCCCCCTATGCACTTGCTGGAAGGCCAGGTGCTGGAACGCCTGATCATTCGCGAGTTGCAGATTCAAAGAGCGTCGCAGACCGGTATTCGAATTTCGGATGCAGACATCGACCAGGCCCTGGTTACGCTGGCCCAGCAAAACAGCATGACCGTGCAGCAAATGCGCCAGGTCATCGAGGCAGATGGCGAGGATTTCTCAGAGTTCCGGCGCAATATCGGTGAAGAACTGATGACCGAAAGGCTGCGCCAGCGCATCGTCAACGGCATGGAGCCGATTACGGACACCGAGGTCGATATCCTGCTGGCTTCCGAGGATCTGGGCGGTGGTGAATACGATATTTCGCACATCATGATCGGTCTTCCCGAGGGTTCCACGCCCACGCAGGTCAGCGAAGCGAAGACCAAGGCGGACAATATCCATAACCGCCTTATGGAAGGACTGGACTTTGCCTCGGCTGCGATCAGCTATTCTGACGGCCAGGAGGCGCTGGAAGGCGGCGTGGTGGGTTGGCGTGATCTGAACAGCGTTCCTGCGTTTTTCGCCGACGCCATCAGGGACCTCAGACCCCCCCAATTCACCCAGCCGATCCGCAGCCCGGCCGGATTCCACATTCTGAAGGTGAACGACTACCGCGAGCAGCGGCAGGTCGTCATCAAGGAATACAATGCCCGGCATATCATGGTTGAAATCGATGAGCTGATGACACCGCGGCTGGCCATGGATACCATCATCGAGATCAAGAGCCAGCTGGATGACGGTGAAGATTTTGCCGAACTGGCCAAGGAATACTCAGACGATACGACCAGTGCAAACCTGGGTGGGGACATGGGCTGGTTTCAGCCCGAAGCTTTTGGAGAACGTGTTTACCAGACACTGGTCGCGCTAAAACCCGGACAAGTCAGCGAGCCCTTCCAGACCCAGAACGGCTGGCACATCATGGAATTGATGGATACCCGTGAATTGGATCGCACCGAGGAAGCCATTCGTGCCGAAGCCAGGGACAAGATCATGCGGCGCAAGGCCGAACAGGAAGTCGAGGAAGTGCTGCGCCAGTTCCGGGACGAAGCCTTCGTTGAAATCAGGCTTCCCGGCAGCGCCCCGGGCTCCGGCTGACCAAGCGATTTTTTTTCGGCCAGATTGAATGGACCCCAAGCAGCCAGTTCTGGCCGTCACCCCCGGAGAACCTGCCGGCATTGGTCCCGAGATTCTGCTGAAGTACCTGTCTGTACATCCACCAACCAGGGTGCTGGCCATTGCCGACCCGGGGCTGCTGCGCCGGACTGCAGAATCGCTTGAAATTGATGTCGGCATTTCCGACTGGCAACCCGGTGAAGAGGTGCAGCTGGGAACCGTCAACTGTCTCGCAACCAGGCTGGCTGAAAGAGAACAGCCCGGCCACCTCAATCCGGCCAATGCCGCCTATGTGCTGGAGACGCTGACCCGCGCGGTCAGGCTGGTCCAGGAAGGACATGCAGCGGCCCTCGTAACTGGCCCCGTGCACAAGGGTGTGATTAACGATTCGGGTCGTCCCTTCAGCGGGCACACTGAGTTTCTCGCGAAACTGGCGGGCGTCCCGCAAGTCGTCATGATGCTCGCGGCCCCGGGACTGCGGGTCAGCCTGGTGACGACTCATTTACCGTTGCGTGCTGTTGCCGACGCGGTTACGGCTGAAAAACTGGATTATGTCATCACCATCACCGAAGCTGCGCTGCGTGAGCAATTCGGGATAGAACACCCGAAACTGCAGGTTCTCGGATTGAACCCGCACGCCGGCGAAAGCGGTCACCTCGGTCGCGAAGACGGTGAAATCATCCAGCCGGTCATCGAGCGCTTACGCGGACGAGGCTTGCGCCTGCAAGGGCCCGTACCGGCTGATACGGCGTTCAATCCTCCGCGCTTGCAGCAGTGTGATGCCGTGGTCGCCATGTACCACGATCAGGGTTTGCCGGTTCTGAAGCACATGGGCTTTGGCAACTCGGTTAATATCACGCTGGGCCTGCCGTTCATTCGGACCTCGGTGGACCACGGCACTGCGCTGGACCTGGCGGGTGATGGGGTGGCCGGCACGGGCAGCCTGGAGGCGGCCATGCGCACCGCGGAAACTATGGCTCTGCGATCACTTTCCGCCAAACGATAAAGGACTGGACAAGCATGGAGCACCGGGCGCGAAAACGATTTGGTCAGAATTTCCTGACAGACAAGTCGCTGATCCAGCGTATTGTAAATACCATCAACCCTGCCGCCGGTGAACTGATTCTCGAAATTGGTCCCGGCCAGGCGGCCATCAGCAAACCACTGGCAGAATCCGGGGCGGAACTTCACCTGCTGGAAATTGATCGCGACCTGGTAGCGCGGTTGAAACTGATCTTTGAGCCGATGGGGCTGGCCAAGGTCCACCAAGGCGACGCTCTGAAGATGGATTATTCGGACATCGTTCAAAACCGCGCATTCAGGTTGGTGGGAAACCTGCCCTATAATATTTCAACGCCCTTGATCTTTCATGTACTGCAATGGAATGAACAGGTGATTGATATGCACTTCATGCTGCAACAGGAAGTGGTCCGGCGAATGGCAGCAGAGCCCGGCGGTAAGGCCTGGGGCAAGCTATCGGTCATGTGCCAGTATTATTGCGAGGTCGCACCGCTGTTCAATGTCCCACCAGAGGCCTTTTCCCCTGCCCCGAAAGTGGAGTCGATGTTTGTGCGCCTGGTACCCCATCGGCAGCCACCCGTTGCAGTCGGTGACATGACCCTGTTTGAAAGGCTGGTCAGCCAGGCCTTTTCCATGCGAAGGAAGACCCTGCGTAACTGTCTGCGCGGCATGCTGGATGCTGAACAGATCGAATCCTGCGGAATCGATCCCGGCGCCCGGCCGGAAACCCTGGGGCTGGAACAATTTGCTGCCCTGACCCGCCGACTGGAAGGTATTCACTGACATGTCAACTTACGTCGTCGGCGATATCCAGGGTTGCTACGAGCCGTTGCAACGACTGCTGGATAAAGTGGGGTTTGACACGACCACTGACCAGCTATGGTGCCCGGGCGACCTGGTCAACCGGGGTGGCCAGTCCCTGGAGACACTTCGTCTGCTCTGCGATCTGGGCGATAGTTTCCGGATGACCCTGGGCAATCATGACCTGTACCTTCTGAAGGAACACTGGAAGTTTCCCGAGGGCGGATCGGCGAATCCGGAAATGGACATCATTCTTCGCGCCCATGACCGGCAGAAGCTGATGAACTGGCTGCAAATACAACCCCTGGCGCACTGGGCGCCGGAACACAATGTCCTGATGGTTCATGCCGGCGTGATTCCGCAGTGGACACTGGAACAGACTCTGTCCTGCGCAGCGGAAGTGGAACATGCGCTGCGCTCAGAAAAGTCTGGTAAATTTTTCGCCAGGATGAACAAGAACCTGGTCAGGCGTTGGCGTGACGACCGCAAGGGCTGGAAACGGCGCCGCCTGATCAGCAATATCCTGACGCGACTGCGGTTTTGCGATGCGAACGGTAAAATCCTGTCCAGCGCCAGCGGGCCACCCGGCTCTCAACCGGTTTCGTACAAGCCCTGGTTCAAACACAAAAACCGCCAAACCAAGAACGTGAGAATCCTTTTCGGACATTGGGCAGCCCTCGGTCTGCGTATCAGGAAAAGAACCGTGTGCCTGGATTCGGGTTGTGTCTGGGGTGGCAGGCTCAGCGCTCTCAGGCTGGAGGATCAGCAATTGTTTCAGGTGCCGGGGAAGTTCCGCAAGGCGCGGTTTTTCTGACCCACTCGACCACCCGGTACGCATAGGGATTGGTCTTGTCGGCCTGCTCTTCGCGGACCTTGAGTTGGCGCCACTCACCGGGATCCCAGGCAGGGAACCAGGTATCGGCTTCGGGCTCGCAATCCACTTCGGTCAGGATCATCCGATCGCAGGCCTCGAGCGCCTGGCGATACAGCTCGCCGCCCCCGATGATCATGACCTCGTCTCCCCGGGCCATGCTGATTGCCTGTTGCAGTGATCCGGCGATATCTGCGCCGGGAATCCGGATGGCCGCGTTACGGGTCACCACGATATTCTGCCGCCCCGGCAAAATCCTGCCGATGGATTCCCATGTCTTTCTGCCCATCACGATAGGTTTGCCCATCGTGACCTCCTTGAAATGCCGAAGCTCAGCCGGCAGGTGCCATGGCATGGCGCCCTGCATGCCAATCGCGCGGTTACGCGCCATCGCCGCAACAATCGTGATTTTCGGGATTCTGTTCGTTCGTTGGATCACAGGCGAATCCGGTTCAGGCGCAGTGCATTGGAGATGACGGAAACCGAACTGAAACTCATGGCTGCCGCGGCAATCATCGGGCTCAGCAGAATGCCGAACCATGGATAAAGGATGCCCGCAGCGACGGGTACACCAATGCCGTTGTAGGCAAAGGCAAAAAACAGGTTCTGCTGAATGTTGCGCATGGTTTCACGGCTGAGGCGGATGGCTCGGAGAATGCCCTCGGGGTCGCCTCCGATCAGAGTGACATCAGCCGACTCAATGGCCACGTCCGTGCCCGTCCCCATGGCAATCCCGACATCCGCCGTGGCCAGCGCGGGTGCATCGTTTATCCCGTCACCCGCCATTGCAACAACGCAGCCCTCGCCCTGCAGGCGGCGGACCCGCTCCGCCTTTTCGCCCGGGAGAACCTCGGCGATGACTTCATCCAGGCCCAACTGATCCGCAACCGCCTCTGCCGTCGAGGCACTGTCGCCGGTCAACATGATGAGCCGGATGTTTTCTTTCTGCAGCGCACGGATCACTGTCCGGCTGCCCGGCCGGGGCGGATCCATGATTCCGACAACACCTGCGGGCTCACCACCCACCACCACGAACACTACGGTCAGGCCGCGAGCGCGCAGATCGGCCAGATCAAAGGGAAACCGGCTGAGCGCCACCCCCTCCTCTGCAAGCAGGGCGGCATTGCCCACAAGGACTCTTTGCCCATCAACCACGCCGCTTACACCCTTGCCCGTTCGTGATTCGAAATCCGACACCTGTCCCGCTATCGCGCCGGCTTGTTCAGCCGCTGTAAGCAGTGCATCAGCGAGGGGGTGCTCGCTGGCTTTCTCAATGGCCGCTGCGAAACCGAGCAACTGCCTGTCTGAAAAACCGTCTGCTGTGCTGACCGTTTCCACCCTGGGCTTACCCTCGGTCAGGGTTCCGGTCTTGTCGAATACAAGGGTATCGACCTGGCGTAAGGCTTCAATGGCTTCCGCATTACGGAACAGCACGCCCCACTGTGCGCCCTTGCCGGAGGCGACCATGATGGACATCGGTGTCGCCAGGCCAAGCGCGCAGGGACAGGCGATGATCAGCACCGCTACTGAATTAATCACGGCATAAGCCATGGCCGGGGCCGGTCCCAGCAGTGCCCAGGCAACGAATGTCACGATCGCAGCCAATACAAC
>JAOUCS010000232.1 GCA_029859645.1 Lysobacterales bacterium
TAGCTCCGCGAAATTACATTTCATAGGCATGAACAACCGCAAAATATAAATTAAGGATTCATCGAAAATCTTCGTGATTGTTCGATTATCTTTTGTCATAAGAATATGAAACGAGAGCGCTGCGCAAGCAGCACACATTCAGGGAGGGTATTAGCTATGAAAAAACGTAACGTATTGATGACTGCAGTGATAGCTGGCTTGATGGCTTTTTCGCTGTCTGCTGCAGCCATGGAAAGTCCTCAATTTCGCGAAGGCCAGGCAAAACCAAATGTCTTCTGGTGGCCTGAGCAGCTCAATCTCAGTCCTGTCCGCCAGCATCAGCCGGAGTCTAATCCTTACGGTGAATCGTTTGACTACGCAGAAGAATTTAAGAAACTCGATCTCGAAGCCTTGAAAAAAGATATTGATACCTTGCTCACTACCTCACAGGACTGGTGGCCGGCAGACTACGGCAATTATGGCCCCCTTTTCATTCGTATGGCCTGGCACAGCGCGGGTACTTACCGAACCCTTGACGGTCGCGGCGGCGCCGGCGGCGGGCAGCAGCGCTTTGATCCACTCAACAGCTGGCCTGACAACGCAAACCTTGATAAGGCTCGGCGGCTGCTTTGGCCCATCAAACAGAAATACGGCAGAAAGATCTCATGGGCGGACCTGATGATTTTGGCAGGCAATGTTGCGATGGAAAATATGGGATTTAAGACACTCGGCTTTGCGGGCGGCCGCGAAGACGACTGGGAAGCTGATTTGGTCTATTGGGGACCTGAAACCAAGATGCTCGATGCGAAACGTCGCGACAAAGAGGGGAAGTTGGAAGGACCGCTTGCCGCGGTTCAGATGGGCCTGATCTACGTCAATCCGGAGGGGCCGGGCGGGAATCCTGATCCGCTTGCGGCAGCACAGGCTATTCGCGAATCCTTTGGCCGCATGGCCATGAACGACGAAGAAACCGTGGCACTTATCGCAGGGGGGCATACCTTTGGGAAGGTACATGGCGCGCATAGGCCAGATGAATGCGTCGGACCCGATCCAGGCGGTGCTCCGATTGAAGAACAGGGACTCGGTTGGAAAAATAAATGCGGTAAAGGCAATGCCGAAGACACGGTCACCAGCGGGCTGGAAGGCGCTTGGACCGCTTCTCCGGTGCAATGGACTCATATGTATCTTGATTTCTTATTCAAGTTTGACTGGAAACAGACCAAGAGCCCCGGCGGTGCGACGCAGTGGATTCCGACCGATGAATCTGCCGCGAACCTGGTGCCTGATGCGCACGTTGAAGGTAAGATGCATGCGCCGATCATGCTTACCACGGACCTTGCACTGAAAGAGGACCCGGAATACAGGAAAATCGCGAAGCGCTTCCTGGAAAACCCGAAAGAGCTTGAAGAGGCGTTTGCCCGGGCCTGGTTCAAGCTCACGCACCGTGATATGGGGCCGCGCGCACGCTATATCGGCGCGGATGTGCCGGATTTGGAGATGATTTGGCAGGATCCAATTCCTGAAGTCGATCATGATTTGATCAGCGAAAGTGATGCCAAAAGGCTGAAAACAGAGATTCTTGAATCCGGGTTGACAGTGCCGGAGCTTGTCAAAACGGCCTGGGCGTCGGCTTCCAGCTTCCGCGTGAGCGACATGCGCGGGGGTGCCAACGGGGCGCGCGTGCGCCTTGAGCCGCAGAAGAACTGGGAAGTTAACGATCCGGAGGAACTGGCGAAAGTCATATCGCGTTTGGAAGAGATTCAGAAAGCCCTCAATGAATCGCTCTCTGGGAACAAGAGAGTTTCGCTTGCGGATGTGATTGTGTTGGGCGGAGCTGCGGCCGTTGAGAAGGCGGCAAAGGATGCCGGCTATGACGTGGAGGTTCCTTTTAAACCGGGCCGTGCCGATGCATCACAGGAACAAACCGATGTGAACTCTTTCGCTGTGCTCGAGCCGAGAGCCGACGGATTCCGCAATTACTACGGAGAGGGGAATTACCATTCGCCGACCGACGCGCTCGTTGACAAGGCGGCCCTGCTTGGTCTGAACGTTCCTGAGATGACCGTTTTAGTGGGCGGGCTGCGTGTGCTCGATGCCAATAGCGGACAGTCGAAGCATGGCGTGTTTACGGACCGGCCCGGCGTGCTCAGCAACGATTTCTTCGTAAACCTGCTTGATATGGCCACTGAGTGGAAGAAATCAGAAGAGTCTGAGGGTGTTTATGAAGGCTTTGATCGCAAAACAGGTAAGCTTAAATGGGCAGGAACCTCTGTGGATATCGTCTTCGGCTCAAACTCCGAGCTGCGTGCGGTTGCTGAAGTCTATGCGTTCGACGACTCGAAAGAAAAGTTCGTCAACGACTTCGTCGTTGCCTGGACCAAGGTCATGAACCTCGACCGCTTTTAAAAAGAAAAGGTACCTGATACAAAAGGGACAGGTTGGACTTGCCCTGAAAAAAAGGACACCTCGACTAAGGGTGAATTAGACAAGGGGCTCAACATGATCGATAGTATTTACCAGGCCTTGGCGAAAATCGGTTACACACATCCACTACATCCTGCCCTGACCCATTTGCCGGTTGGTCTGGTTCTTGGCGGAACCCTCTTTGCCATATTTGCCGGGCTATTCCGGACCGATTCATTAGCGCAAACAG
>JAOUCS010000231.1 GCA_029859645.1 Lysobacterales bacterium
TGCCAGAGTCCCCTTTCACCTCAAAGGAGACTTCCACGTTTGTCCAAAACTAGCCGGTCTTCAATCTAGCTGTTCCTGTAGAAACTTAACAATTCTGTCACCTACAGAAAGCCTGGTGCCGTCATCACTGAGCGAAACTGCTCCGGTTGGGTAAAAATGAGGGAATCCCGGAACCCAAACAAGTTCAAAGTCAGCACCAGCCTCGCGCATCGCTTCAGTAATTACGGGAACTTTTTCCATGACCGCAGGCTCATCGTTTTGTGAGATGACAATCAAGGTAGGAGTTACCGAATCGGAGGTTACTACTTTCGTAACATCGATTGCGGACACCGGTGGTGAAAGAGGAAATATTGCGGCTACCGGGGCATTAAGACCCAGTGCTGCATTGATCGTTGTAGCTGCTCCTGCAGAGTGACCCCCAATAGCGATTTTGTCTGGATCAATATTGTATGTATCTGTGGATGATCGAACGAACTCTACAGCCTTGGACAGATCTTCAGCTGCCGACAGTATCGTCTTCCAAACAACCGTTCTACCAGCGTCACCTTCGAGAGGAGGCAAATCGAGGCTTGCGCGAGCATAGTTAACCCGTCTCATCCCCGCTTCGGTAAGGTCCACATCCATTGGCAAGAGCCAATCGGCGTCCAATGCCGTTTCAGGTTCAGGTAGCTCTGGGGCCAGTCGATATTCGATAACAAAAACAACATATCCCTGTGGTGCCAAAAGCCGCGCATAGTCCTCCATTCGCCCATGAACAGCACCTTGCTCTTTATATGGTGGATGCCGTAAACCACCTCGCTGAAAGCCTCCACCGTGTACCAGGATAACGGTTGGTCTGGCGTCCCCATTGGTTTCATTAACCGGTGTATAAACATCAAGAAGCAAATCGCGTTCGACTAAAGCGCCATCGCTAACTACCAACCCTTTGCCGTAGGGTACGTCAGTATCAATCCTATAGCCGAAAACGGGATCAGCCGAAACTCTTCCGCTCACTAGCGCAGCCGTAAAGATGCTAAGAACAATTAGTATTCGCCAGCTGTATCGCATTTTTTTCTCCAATGGTGTCGTGCTTTTAATTGAAAGGGTGCACGTGAATTCGTTGATTGCTTTAGATCAGGTTCCGACTGTGACGACATTGTAGTCGAATGGTCCCAAAATAGGCGATAGCGGCCCTTTTCAGGATTTGGGTGTGAGAGGTGAAAACCTCCGCTTTCACCTCAAAGGGAACTCTGAATTTTAGTCGCTTAGCCCTCAGCATACATACTTCGGCCGCCGCCTTGAGCTATAGCATCATCAACCAATACTTGAAAATCGTCGTAAAACCAATGGCGCCTATGCTCCCACCATTGTAGGGCACCGGGATGAGACAACTGATCAGCTAGCGTTGTTCTAAGGCCTTCCCAGAGCCGATCGTCAAGTGCGCCCTCTTGCCATTCGATGTGACTCGATTCGTAATACCGAAATATGAGGCCGAGTTGCGCAAAGAACTGGACTCTAGCCCCGTCATCCAATTTAGAGACTCCCTTCAATCCCTGGTGCCAGATAGAAGCCAGCTCTGATGACAGGCATAAATTACTTGCTATATCATTCCAAATATCAACATGTGCTTGCCCGGCAGCCATGCGCGTCGCGTTTGTGTTTTGCTTGATCTGCGCAGCGACATAAATCAACGATGCAATGACAGCGATAGCTCCAATGAACTCGCCGAGATTACCTAATTGAGCGACAGTAATTTCATTCATGTGCGCGTACCTTTGCTTTTAGACCTCCAACAATCATAGACCGAGGCCAGCTGTTAGGCGAAAAGGGACGCCTGGCCAGGTTTCACCCTGACAGTATGAGAAGGGGCCGCTTTCACCTCATTTCTGTCCTTCAAATCTGCACTGGAATCCGGCAAACCTCTTTCGCCGTATCGAATCAGCTTCCGCCACTCTCATCTCGCCTAACTGGTTTGTGGCCCTGTTTCTAATAGTTGATCAACATAATCAATAAATTCTTTGGTGTAGAAATTCCCCTTCATCCCATGCCACCAGTCGTTACCCTTTGTTTCCGGTCTGATTTGCCAGAAGACATGTTTGTTTAAATTTTCCCAGCGGAACTCAGATTGCTGACCGGCCTTGTGCGTGTAATACATCTCTTCGAAGTCCGTCAAGATCGCAAAAAGGAACCCCCCCAACCGGCGGAATTCTGTAGCCGTGAGCTCAGTGTTATTCATGGCCCTAGAAAAAATGTCTGCGAACTCAGGATCACTCGCCAGTAGCTGGCCAGAGTCAATACAGCGGTTCGTTTGCTCAGTAACATTCTGCTGCCGCTGCATCCGACTATTTTGCTTCACCTGAATCGACAGGTAGATCAACGTAATAAGAACGGCAATGCCGCCAATGAGTTCGGCAATAGCGCCGATAGCGTCCCAATTCACTTACTCGCCCCCTTGTTATTGGTGTTCTCCCAAGGATAGACCCATGTCTTCAATTAGGCGAAAGCGGACCTTGTTGCCCCGGGGGATGTAAGCGGTGAAAACTTCCGCTTTCACCTCAGGCTGTGTAAAAACCCCTGTTTCTTGCAACTCAGTCGCACAGCGGTCTTACAGGATGCTCTGAGTGGCTCTCTCAGCACACCAGAAACAGGCTCG
>JAOUCS010000042.1 GCA_029859645.1 Lysobacterales bacterium
TCCCGGCTTTTAGCGAGCCTTCCCTGCAGGGCTTTTCGCACTTTGAAAATGCCGGGGGTTCCTATGCCTGCGAGCAAACCATCGACAGGCTTGACCGGTTTTACCGCGAGACCAAGGTTCAGCCTTATTACGCTTTCGAGCCATCGAAGAGTGGTGGCGAACTCATGGATGCCTCGAAACGGAGGATGGCTGCGTGGCTGAACGTAGCGCCTGATGCATTGCATTTTGGTCCTTCTACGTCCAGCAATACTTATGTCATTGCCCAGGCCCTGCGGCAGGAGTTGAAGGCTGGTGAAGAAGTGATCGTCACTAACCAGGACCACGAGGCGAACATTGGCGCATGGAGCCGCCTGGAAGATTCGGGTATTGTCGTGCGCGAGTGGCAGGTTGATCCTGACACGGCCGAATTGCACCCGATGGACCTGGAAGCCTTGCTGACCCCCAGGACCCGGGCGGTGGCGTTTACGCATTGTTCGAACGTCGTCGGCAGCATCAACCCGGTGCGCGAAATCACAGACCTGGTTCACGATGCCGGCGCCTGGGCGATCGTCGACGGTGTTTCCTATTGTCCCCACGGCATGCCGGATGTTGAGGCGCTGGGTGCGGACATCTACTTGTTTTCGCTCTACAAGGTCTACGGTCCTCACCTGGGGGTCATGTATCTGAGCCCGGAGCTTAATGCAGAACTTCCCTACCAGGGACATTTTTTCAATGCGGGATTTCCGGCAGCCCGCTTTACGCCGGCAGGTCCGGATCATGCCCAGGTGGCTGCGGTCAACGGCGTCGTGGATTACATGGAGGCGGTCTATGCCCACCACTTCGAGGGCGAAGCCGGCGTTGATCAGCAGGCGGAAGCCGTGCGGAACCTTTTTCGCGACCACGAAACGAATCTGCTGCAACCGCTGCTGGACTTCCTGGCGGGCCACCCTAAAATCAGCATGATCGGCACGGACAGGGCCTCTGCCCGGGCTCCAACGGTGGCCTTCACGGTTCAGGGGCACAGCTCGATGGAACTGGGTTCCCGGTTGGCGGAACGCAAGATCGGGGTTGGGGTCGGGCACTTTTACGCCTACCGGTTGGTCGAGGCCCTGGGGATTGACACCGACGACGGAGTGCTGCGCACTTCTTTTGTTCATTACACGTCACCGGATGAGATCACGCGCCTGATTGAGTCGTTGGACGAGCTCATTGGCTGAGAGCAAGATGCGCGGAGCCGGTAAAAGGGGTATGCTTGCGCGAAATCGCGTAAAAGCAATCAATGAAACGGACCGACACCTCTAATCCGGACTATTTTCACCAGGTCGTGGACTGCCAATGGGGCTGTCCCGCGCATACCGACGTTCCTGAATATATTCGGCTGATCGCCCAGGGTCGTTTCGACGACGCTTACATGGTCAATCGCGAAAGCAACGTGTTTCCGGGTATCCTAGGGCGCGTCTGTGACCGTCCCTGCGAACCGGCCTGCCGGCGCGGAAGAATGGATGAAAAACCGGTCGCCATCTGCCGCCTGAAACGGGTTGCGGCTGACCATCGTGGAGACATTACGGACCGCCTTCCCAGGGCGCCCAAGGAAAAAAACGGCAAAAAAGTTGCACTGGTCGGAGGCGGGCCGGCATCACTGACAGTAGCCAATGACCTTTTACCGCTCGGTTATGAATGCGTCATTTTCGAAGCCCAGGCGGTAGCCGGCGGCCTGATGCGATACAACATCCCGGCATTTCGTCTGCCCCACGAGGTTCTGAACGAGGAAATAGATTACATCCTCGATATGGGCGCTGAAATTCACTATAACCACCGCGTCGAGAGCATGAAGGCGCTACTGGACGAAGGTTATGACGCAGTGTTTGTCGGTAGCGGCGCGCCCCGTGGCAAAGAACTGCGCCTGCCGGGCCGTTACGACACGGAGAATATCCATATCGGTATCGACTGGCTGGAGTCAGTAGCATTTGATCACATCGATGCCGTGGGCAAAAAGGTGTTGATTATCGGGGTGGGCAACACGGCCATGGACTGTTGCCGGACCTCGCTGCGCCTGGGTGCAGAAAACGTCAAGGTGATGGCCCGCAAACCGAGGGAGTTCTTCAAGGCCTCGGTGTGGGAACTCGAAGACGCGGAAGAAGAAAACGTCGAAATCGTTGTCAATCATTCTCCCAAGGAATTTGTCGTCGAAAACGGCAAGCTGAAAGGCATGAGCTTCGAGTTGATGGAATACACTATCGAAAACGGCCGGATTCAGGACCAGGATGTGACCGGTGAAGTGTTTATCGCTTGTGATGACGTGATTCTGGCTATCGGCCAGGAAAACTCGTTTCCGTGGATCGAACGGGACCTGGGCATCGAGTTCAATCCCTGGGAAGAGCCGATGGTCGATGAAGTCACCTACGAGTCGACGCGCGGCGGGGTGTTTTTCGGCGGGGATTCCGCATTTGGCCCCAAAAACATCATCTGGGCCGTGGAACACGCCCACCAGGCTGCCATTTCAATCCATCGTCATTGCCAGGGCGAGTCGCTGCAAGACCGCTTGCCTGACCTGCTTAACCTGCAAAGCCGAAAAATGGGTATGCATGAATGGAGCTACTCCAGCACTTTCGACCCGGCCGCACGCCGCAAGATGATGCACGTGCCGCTGGAACAGCGGTTCGAAGCGCTGGGCAAGGAAGTGGAACTGGGCTTTGATGCCGAGCAAACCGCCAAGGAAGTTGAGCGCTGCCTCAATTGTGACATCCAGACCGTGTTCAGCGACTCATTGTGCATCGAATGCGATGCATGCCTGGATATCTGTCCGACGCAATGCCTGACGATCACTTCCAACGGAGACAAGGAAGACCTGGTCACGCGCCTGAAAGCGCCAGTGCTGGAGCATGAACAGCCCTTGTTTGTCTCTGGCGAACTCAAGCAGACCTCGCGCGTGATGGTGAAAGATGAGAATTTCTGCATCCACTGCGGGCTCTGCGCCGAACGATGTCCGACCGCTGCATGGGATATGCAGAAGTCGCTGCTCACATTTCCCAAGGCCGCAGATTACGTTTCCGGCCCCGACAGTGGTGAACGCCCATGCCAGCAACGCAAAGCCGGATAAACGACTTTGTCCTGAAAATTGCCACGGTCAACGGCACAGGCTCCGCCAGCGCCAACGGCCTGTTGATGAAAGCCCTGTTCCGCATGGGCGTTCCGGTTACCGGCAAAAACCTGTTCCCGTCCAACATCCAGGGGTTGCCGACCTGGTATGAAATCCGCGCCAGTCATGCTGGTTACATGTCCGCAACCGGCCGGGTTGACGTGATGGTCGCTATGAACGCCCAGACGTACCAGAAGGACCTGGACGAGGTCAGTCCCGGTGGGTTCCTGGTTTACGACTCCACCTGGCCGCGCGACCGACAGCTGTACCGCGACGACATCACGGTGCTGGGTGTGCCGCTTGCGAAGATGTGCAACGAAGCATTCAGCGTTGCGCGTATTCGAATCCTGATGAAAAACGTGGCTTACGTGGGTGCGTTGGCCGCGTTGATGGATATCGACCTCGACGTCATCAAAACCCTGCTGGAGGAAACGTTCGCCAGCAAGCCCAAACTGGTCGACAGCAACCTCAAGGCCATCATGTTGGGATACGACTACGCGCAGGAAAATTTCGCCTGCCCCTTACCCGCCCGGGCAGAAACCATGGGCGACAACAGTGGCAATATCATTATTACGGGTAACGAAGCGACCGGCCTGGGCTGCCTTTATGCCGGCGCAACGGTCGGCGCCTGGTATCCCATAACGCCATCGACCGGTGTCATGGACAGTTTTACCGATTATTGCCGGAGGTTCCGTATGGATCCTGAAACCGGTGACAAACTCTATTGCATCATCCAGGCGGAAGATGAACTGGCCGCGGCAGGCATGGTGATCGGCGCCAACTGGGTAGGCGCCCGCGCGTTCACACCGACTTCGGGGCCTGGCATTTCCCTGATGAGCGAATTCATCGGTTTTGCCTATTACGCGGAGATACCGTCGGTGTTCATCGACGTGCAGCGTGTCGGTCCGTCCACCGGGATGCCCACCCGAACGCAGCAGTGTGACGTGATGCTGTGCGCCTACGCGTCTCATGGCGATACCCGTCACCCGATCCTGTTTCCTGCCAATCCACACGAGTGTTTTGAAATGGCGGTTTCGGTATTCGACCTGGCGGAACGCCTGCAAACACCGGTGTTCCTGGCTTCCGACCTGGATATCGGTATGAACGACTGGATGGTGCCCGAGCTCAGCTGGGACGACAGTTACCGGCCGGACCGTGGCAAGGTGCTCGGGCCCGAGGAACTGGCCAAGATGGAACGCTTTGTCCGTTATCTAGATGTCGATGGCGACGGCATCACGTATCGAACACTGCCAGGTGAAGACCCCAAGGGCGCCTACTTTGTGCGTGGGTCGGGGCACAACCGCTACGGCGCTTATACCGAGGATTCAGAGCAGTACCAGGACATCATGGACCGGCTGCTGGTGAAGTGGGAGACTGCCAAAACTCTCGTTCCGGACGCTGTGCTGAGCAAGGCCAGCCGGAAAACCAGCCTGGGCATCCTCGCTTTTGGCAGTTCCGATGGCGCTGTCATCGAGGCGCGAGATCGCCTGGAAGCAGAGGGCGTACATCTGGATTACCTCAGGATCAGGGCGTTTCCGTTCAGCGCGGAGGTGGTCGAATTCCTGCGGGCTCACGAGACCATTTACGTGGTGGAACAAAACCGGGACGCGCAAATGAAATCCCTGTTGATGCTCGAGGCCAACGATATCGCCGACCGCCTGGTTTCGATCCTTCACTACAACGGCCTGCCCATTCCCAGCGACTGCGTGGTTCAGGGTGTCACCCGTCACCTTAAACTGAACAAAGAGGCCGTCGCATGACTTTCGCCAGACCCAAAATCAATCTGCCCGGACAAAAGGTCAATGAAATCGGGTTGGCGCTTCGCGATTACGAAGGTTCGCTATCGACCTTGTGCGCCGGCTGTGGCCATGATTCGATCACCGCTGCCCTGGTTCAGGCGCTGTGGGAAATGTCGATCAGGCCCGAGCAGCTGATCAAGATGTCCGGCATCGGTTGTTCCTCCAAGACACCGGCTTACTTCGTTCACGGAGCGCACGGATTCAATTCGGTTCACGGGCGCATGCCTTCGGTCGCCACCGGCGCGTTGGCGGGCAACCGTGACCTGGTTGGCATCGGTGTGTCCGGTGACGGTGATTCCCTGTCGATCGGTTTCGGGCAGTTTGGTCATGTGATCCGTCGCAACGTCAACATGCTGTACCTGATCGAAAATAATGGCGTGTATGGCCTGACCAAGGGCCAGTTCTCTGCCTCTGCAGATGCCGGCAGCACCTCGAAGAAGGGCGAAGTCAACCAGATGCAGAACATCAACGCGGTGGCCACTGCGATATCTATGGGCGCAAGCTTTGTCGGGCGCAGTTTCTCGGGAGACCGCGAACAGCTGGTGCCGCTGATCAAGGCCGCCATCGCGCATCCGGGTTGTGCGGTGCTCGATGTGGTTTCACCCTGCGTCACTTTCAATGACCACGAAGGCTCCACCAAGAGCTATGCCTATACCAGGGACCATAAACTTCGTGCCGTGGAAGCCGACCTGATCTCCCCTCGCGCAGAAATCAAGGCCAGCTATTATGCGGGTGATACGCACCCTGTCAGGCTGCACGACGGCTCCACTATCTTGTTGCGCAAGGTCGATCCGGACTACGATCCCACCCGCCGCAATAACGCGCTCGGCTACCTCGAACGCCATCGCTCTCGTGGCGAGATCGTGACCGGCCTGCTGTATATCGATCAGAACGTCACGGATATGCACTCCCAGTCGCGCACCACAGCCATGCCTCTCAAGGCCATGGATTACGAACGGCTCAATCCGGGCAGTGAGGCGCTGAGGGAACTCCAGAAAGGCATGAAATAGGGGAGTCGCGCTTCCCTGCTCGCGGCTTTGCCGGAAGGCGGCTTCGCTTGACGGCATGATTGGGTGCACCTCTGGCTTCGCCAACCGGTTCACACCCGGGCGTACCCTTGAGCTGCTCCGACAGCTGCTCAGTGTCATTTTCACTGCTCTTGCTAACCAAACCGGTTAGGCGCCCGTCTATACTTTTGAAATGACCAGGGCTGAACAACAAATCATCAGGAAAGCCGCAGCGGGGGACCGAATGGCCTTTCGCGAGCTGGTACTGGAGCACTCTCATGCGATGTTCCGGCTGGCCTGGCGCCTTTGTGGTGATGAAAACGCGGCTGATGACATCGTACAGGAAGCGTTTATCAAGGCCTGGCGCAAAATTGGCGATTTTCGGATGCAGTCGGGTTTCAGATCCTGGCTGCATCGCATCACGGTCAACACGGCGATGGATTACCTGCGCAAGCAAGCCCGGGTGAAGCAGCATGAAACGGCTGCACCGGAACTGGAGTGCCTGGCCGCCGGATCGAGCCACCCCAAACACGATGTCCAGATCGATGTCCAGGAACAGACCCGGGCCGCGATGATGAACCTGAGTGACACCGAACGCGCAGCGTTGATGCTGAGACACTTCGAGGGGCACTCCATCAAGGAAATTGCACAGATTCTCGACCTGAGTTCAAGCGCTTGTAAGCAGGCGGTCTTTCGGGCCGTGAAAAAGATGCGCATTGAACTCGCTCCACTGGTGACGACATGAAACACATCACTGATGACGACCTGACTTTGCTGTATTACGGCGAGCACGAAAACCCGGAGCTGGCTGCTGAAGTCGCCCGTTCACCGGAGCTTTCACGGCGCTTCGAGGCACTGAGTTCCGAATTGCTGCGGATGGACGAACTGATGCCCCCGGTCCGCGCTGACAACTACGGATCAGACGTCTGGCGCGGGATTGAGTCAAAACTGATTTCGGCAGACCTGCCGGCAGCTTCGCCCTGGAAATCCTGGTTGTCCACAATGCTGCAGCCCAGGTTCAGCCTGGCTGGAGCAGCCTCCCTGGTATTGGTTGCCAGCCTGGCTTTCATGCTGGGACGGCAGGCGAGCCAGCCGATTGAATTGACTCCGGCCGGCAGTGACACCCAGACGGCCGCGGCCTATCCCGGTCTGGATACGGAGCGGTTGTTGACCGCTTCAGTGTCCGGTCACCTGGAACAGCTGAATCTCGTTTTGACCCAGTTTGCCATCCAGCCTCAGACCTCTTCAACCGAAGCAGAAAGGGCGACGGACATGCTGGTGGCGAACCGCCTCTACCGGAAAGCAGCAGAAGACCAGGGCAAACACCAGCTGGCCCGGTTTCTCGCCGAGCTGGAGCCGCTGCTGATTGAACTGGCCTACGAAGCGCACAAGGCTTCGCCCGAAACACTCAACCGAATGCAGCAGGAAGTCCGGGACAGCCTGTTATTCCGGGTTCGCGTAATGAACCAGCAGCTCAAACAACCCCAGATTTCGACATAAGGAAACTACTATGCCGATCAAGACACTGACCAAACGAATCGCGCTGGCAACACTATTGCTGGCAACCGCCGCACTGGCGCAAACCCCCTACGACGACGGGCAGAAAGCGCTGCGCGGTCAACAATGGATGGAGGCGGCTGAATATTTTGAGCAGGCCATCCGGGAAGACCAGCAACAAGCCGATGCCGCCCTGTACTGGAGAGCCTATGCTCTGCACAAAGCGGGGCGTGACAAAGAAGCGGAACGTGAGCTGAGAAAGTTGCAGCGCAGATTTCCTGACAGCAATTGGGTCAAGGAAGGCCAGGCGCTGAGAATCGAGTACCAGGATCCTGAAAAATCGGTGGCGCAGGCGACCGGCAGTGACCCGCTGATGGATGACGAGCTCCGTCTGTTTGCACTGGTTCAATTGATGGACCGGGATCCCGAACGGGCTTTGCCGTTGGTACTGGACCTTGCACGTAACGCGGATTCTGCAAGTGTCCGCCAGGATGCCTTGTTTGTGTTGGCGGTGAACGATGCGCCCGAAGCAAAGAGCGCTTTAGTGGAATTCGCTCGCGAAAGTGGCGATCCGGAAGCTCAGCGCAACGCCATTCATATCCTGGGCACAATGGAGGCATCGGCCGAACTGCAGTCGCTGTATTCAACGACGCAGGACCGGGATACCCGGATAGCCATCATCGAGGCGCTGTCCATCGCCGGTGAAAGCGGGATGTTGAAGCAGGTCCTGAGTGATGAAAGTGACCCGGAACTGCGCCGCGCGGCCATCTACGGTATTGCAATGGAAGAAGACGACGAAGCCGCGGAGCTTTTGCAGATGCTGTATGAGAATGCACAAAGCACCGAGGAAAAATCGATGATTCTCGAAGCGCTCACGATGATGGACGAGGCCAAGCCACTGGCCCTGACCATCCTGCGCACTGAGAAAGATCCGCAGTTGCAGCGAGAAGCCATCCAGGTCCTGGGCATCATGGAAGCGACGGAAGAGCTTGCTGACCTGTACAGCAACATGACCACCCGCGAATCCCGGATAGCTATCCTGGAGGCCATGGCCATCGCCGAGGATACCGATGGCCTGATGAAAGTACTGGAGACCGAGCAGGATGAGGATCTGCGCGCCGCTGCCATCCAGAGCCTGGCGATTAGCGAGGGCGATGGAGTGGCGGAGAAGCTGGTCAGCATCTATCCCAATGCATCGCGTGAAGAGAAATCGGCCGTGATCCAGTCGATGATGATCATGGAAGATGCGGAAGCGCTGCTCAGCCTGCTGAAAACGGAGGACGACCCGGAATTGAAACGCGAGATGATGCAGATGCTCACCATCATGGACTCGGAAGAAGCGAATGAGTACTTGTTCGAGTTGCTGGAGAAAAACGGATGAAAACCTGGATGACCGGATTGCTGCTGGCGATGCTCAGTGGCAGCGCATGGGCACAGGTTGGAGCGTTGACCCATGCAACAGTGACAGACCGCACCTCGATTATCGATCCCGCGGTGGCGGTGAGTGAAATCTCCAATGGCTGGCTGGCTTTCAATATGCCGGTCGTCGAAGGTACCCGCACACCCTGCTGCTGGCAGGGAAACTGGACCAGCAACCGCGAAGTGGGTTGTAGTTTGCAGACCGGGCAACACAGCTACGGCACGTCGCATGATTCGCCACTGGCAACAAACGTCATCGTTTACGCCAGGGTCAGTGGCGGCAGCGTGAAATCTGTTCAGATCGTCGGTGAGGACTGCCCGGTAGAGGGTGGCGGAGCTGAAGTCACCTGGATAGGAACCACCAACGATACCGCCAGCCTGGATTGGCTGGACCGTGTCACCCGGTCTTCGCAACATGACGCCGGCGACAGTGCGCTCTATGCAACCGCGCTCCACGCAAACCCGCAGGCGACCAAACATCTGCAGGACCTCGTTACGGAACAGCACAGCGAGCTGTCCGGGCAAGCCTTGTTCTGGCTCGGTGAAGCTCGTGGTGTCAGCGGCTACAGGGCACTGGATGCCCTGTTGGACGAACTGCCACGCGGTGAAACGCGGCAACAGGTCAATTTCGCGCTGACCCAGAATGATTCTCCGGAGGCATTGGCCCGGCTGGTTGATATAAGCCGTAACGACGCGGATCCGGAGCAGCGCGGAAATGCACTGTTCTGGCTGGCCCAGGAATATCCGGAGCAGGCAGAAGATCTGTTGCTGGACGCAGTTAGCAGTGAAAAGGATGGTGAAGTCCTGGAGCAGGCTGTGTTCGCAGTATCCCAGCTCCCTGGAAGCCGCGGCACGCCTATTCTCCTGCAGTTGGCGCAGGACCCGGAACAACCGCGTGAAATAAGGCGGCAGGCGATGTTCTGGCTGGCCAATTCGGACGACAATGAAGCCCTGGCGGCGCTGGAGGAATTGCTGACCCGCTGAAAACCGCTTCAGCGGCCTCTTTGCGCTTGGATCACAAGCGCATAAGGCTTAACATTAAGGGTTTCCCCGAGACGAAGATCAAGGAACCCTGATGTGCTCAATTTTCGGCGTACTGGAACTACGCCAGGACCCCAAATTGGTTCGAAAAATGGCGCTGAAGCAATCCCGGCTGCTGCGCCACAGAGGCCCTGACTGGAGCGGCGTTTACGCTTCGGAATCGGTCGTGCTTGCACATGAGCGGCTGTCCATCGTCGATGTGAACACGGGCGCCCAACCCATCCTGAGCGAAAGCGGCCGCCAGGCGCTGGCCGTAAATGGTGAAATCTACAATCATCAGTCAATCCGTGACCGTTTCGAGGGTGAGTACAGCTTCCGGACCCATTCGGACTGCGAAGTGATTCTGCCGCTATACCTGGAACAGGGTACGGGCTTTCTGGAAGAACTCAGCGGCATGTACGCCTTTTGCCTGTATGACGAGAATCAGGACTTCTGGATGATGGCCCGGGACCCCATCGGCATCATTCCCCTCTATTACGGCCACGATGCCCATGGGCAATTGTTCGTTGCCTCGGAAATGAAAGCCCTGATGGACGTCTGCAACCAGGTGCACGAATTTCCGCCGGGACATTCCTGGTGCTCGGGACAGGAAGAACCACAGAAATGGTATTTCCGAGACTGGACCGATTTTGAGAACGTCAGGGACGCCGGGACCGACAAGGCAGAATTACGCGATGCGCTGGAAAAAGCGGTCGTCAGTCACCTGATGACAGACGTCCCCTATGGTGTGCTGCTGTCGGGTGGCCTGGACTCTTCCATCACCGCGGCGCTGGCTGCATTGCATGCGGCAAAGCGGGTCGAGGACCACGAAGAAAGCCCGGCCTGGTGGCCGCGACTGCACTCCTTTGCCATCGGCCTGGAAGGTTCCCCGGACCTGCTGGCCGCGCAAAAAGCGGCTGACCACATCGGCACGGTCCATCATGGCTTCACGTTCACCATTCAGGAAGGGCTTGATGCCCTGGAAGAAGTGATTTATCACCTGGAAACCTATGATGTAACTACCATTCGCGCGGCCACGCCGATGTTCCTGATGGCCCGGAAAATTCGCGCGATGGGCATCAAGATGGTGTTATCCGGTGAAGGCGCGGACGAGATTTTCGGCGGCTACCTGTATTTCCACAAGGCGCCCAGCGCCCAGGCCTTCCATGAAGAAACCGTGCGTAAACTGTCGCGGTTGCACAGCTACGATTGCCTGCGTGCGAACAAGTCGATGTCAGCCTGGGGAGTCGAAGCTCGCGTGCCTTTCCTGGACAAGGAGTTCCTGGATGTGGCGATGAGCATCAATCCGGCCGATAAGATGATCACCGGGGGGCGCATTGAAAAACAGATTCTGCGTGAAGCGTTCAGTCACTTGCTGCCCGAATCCATCGCCTGGCGGCAGAAGGAGCAGTTCTCCGACGGTGTAGGTTATGGCTGGATTGACGCGGTCAAGGATTTTGCCGACGAGCATGTCACTGACGCGGAAATGGCGAGGGCCGCGGGGCGCTTTCCGTTCAATCCGCCGGCTTCCAAGGAAGCTTATTGGTTCAGGAACATCTTTGAGCAGCATTTTCCGTTGGCTTCTGCTGCGCAAACGGTTCCGGGCGGACCCACGGTGGCCTGCAGCACACCTGAAGCGGTACTTTGGGACAAGCAATTACAGGAAATGAACGATCCGTCCGGACGAGCGATGAAAGCCGTCCACAAGGATGCGTACTGACAGGAGTTCGAACACGTGAGCGACAACAATCATTCAGCTCGTCCGTTGCTGGTTCAGAAGTTTGGGGGAACCTCGCTGGCGGACCTCGTCGGTTTTGAAGCCAGCGCTTCGGTCATCGGGCAATACACCGATGAATACCAGGTCATCGTCGTTTTATCCGCCGTCAAGGGCGTGACCGATTTGCTGCTGGCGGCCATCGATACGGCTGTGCAGGGGGAAAATGGCGCCATTCACCTCGAGCAAGCGATTGCGCGGGAGCGCAGCATTGTCGATGAACTCAATGGCCAGGGCGTGGATACTCCGCTGGCTGGCGCTTTCCTGGAGGAGCAGTATGCCGTTCTCGCCAGGCGCGTTGAGGGTATCCGTCTGCTGGGGCAGTGCCCCGACGAGACACGGGCGCGTATTCTGGCCAGCGGCGAGGGTTTCAGCAGCCGCCTGATGGTAGATGTGCTGCAACACCAGGGGTTCAGGGCACAATGGTCCGATGCCGATGTGCTGCCCTTGGCCAACGAGTCCTGGCTGGATTCGCTGGTGGACACCGAGGCTGCGGCGCCGCTGCTGAAAGAACGGCTGAAGAAAGACAGCCAGGTGATGGTGCTGCCGGGTTTTTATGGCCGTAATGCGAACGGTGATATCCAATTGCTGGGCAGGAATGGCACCGATTACTCGGCGGCAGCGATAGCGGCCGCTACTGGCGCCGGGCTGTGCCAGATCTGGAAAGATGTGGACGGCTTTTTCACCGCCGATCCGCGCATTGTCACTAATGCACGGTGTCTTGAAGAAGTCAGTTACGACGAAGCCATGGAGCTGACCTATTTCGGCGCCAAGGTCATATCGGCGAAAGCGCTGACACCGCTGGCCGCCAACCGGATACCCTGCGAGGTCCGCAATACCTATGATCCGTCAAAGCCGGGAACCCTGGTGCACGGCGAGGCCAGGCGGGCCGAGGTGGTTCGCGGTATTTCACACCTGCAGGACGTTTCCTCCATCACGCTGCAGGGTGGCGGGCTTCGGGGCAGAGTGGGCATAGCCCGCCGGGTGATGGACGCACTGGCCAGCGAGTCGATTTCAATCCTGCTGATTGTCCAGTCGTCCTCGGAATACAGCATCACGCTGTGCGTCCGGCAGTCGGATGAAAAAAAGGCGCGCCGAGCCCTGAAGGAAGAATTCCATTTTGAGCGGTTGCATGGCCTGATCGAGGAAATTGGCGTGCAGAGTGACCGGGCCGTGGTTTCACTGGTCGGCGAAGGGATGAAACACTACCGAGGTATAGCGGCACGTTTTCTGACCGCGATTTCATCTGCGGGCGTCAATGTGGAAGTGATCGCGCAGGGCTCGACCGAATGCGCAATTGCCGTTGTCGTGAAAGGCGAAGATGCGCAACCGGCGACGCGAGCCTGTCACACGGCCTTTTTCAGTCACTCTACGCATATCGACCTGGTGCTGCTGGGTTGTGGAAATGTGGGTAGTGAACTGCTGGACCAGGTTCAGCGCCAGGCGAAAACCCTGGCGGAGCATCACGTGGACATTCGCGTTCGGGCGATCGCCAATAGCAGGCAACTGCTGCTGGCCGATGATGTGATCGAGTTGGGCGACTGGCAGTCACAGCTGCAGGAGAGTGGTCAGCCGTGGGTGCTGGAAGACGTCATTGATATCCGCAAGAAGCTGGGCTTGCTGAGTCCGACGATTGTAGATTGCACGACGGATGAGGCCCTCGCGCTGGAGTATGTGCGCCTGCTTGACAGTGGGTTCAATATCGTCGCTGCCAACAAGAAAGCCAATACTTCCGATTACGCTTATTACCGGGATATGAGGAGTGCTGCCGGCAGGAATTTCCGTAAATTTCTGTACGAGACCAATGTGGCTGCCGGGCTGCCCTTTATCGATACACTGCAGGGCCTGATCCGGTCCGGCGATGAGCTGCATACATTCGAAGGTATTCTTTCCGGCTCCTTATCCATGATCTTCGGCTTGATCGAAGACGGTGTTTCGCTATCCCGGGCGGTAGCGAGGGCCATGGAGCTGGGCTTCACCGAGCCGGACCCACGGGATGACCTGTCGGGTATGGATGTAGCCAGAAAATTGCTGATCATTGCCCGCGAAGTGGGACTGCACCTCGATCTGGACGACATCCAGGTAGAGCCGGTGGTGCCAATGGACGTGGTGGGGCATGTTGACCGGTCCGAGCTGTTGGCCACGCTTGAGTTACTGGATGAGTCTTTCGCCAATCGGATCGAAGCCGCATCGGCTGACGATCGGGTGCTGCGTTACGTTGCGCGGCTTGAGGACGGGTCATGCAGAGTATCCATCGAAGAGGTTCCCAGGAACAAACCGCTGGGAGCCATCCGGGATGGTGAAAACGCCCTTGTCATCCACACCCACTACTATCAGCCAATCCCGATGGTTTTGCGTGGCTATGGCGCCGGAGCGGCAGTGACCGCGGCCGGTGTATTTGGTGACTTACTCAGGACGGTTTGGCAGCCGCTGGATAACTGATGCAGCGCTCACTGACCGTTTTTGCACCCGCCTCGATAGGCAATCTATCGGTTGGATTCGATGCCCTGGGCCTGGCCCTTGCGCCGATGGATGGCGCCTTGCTGGGCGACCTGGTCCAGTTGCGGGAATTCGGGCCGAGGGAAAACAGCGCTGACTGGAAACTGGAGCTGGAGGGGCCTTTCGCAGATGCGCTTCCGGCAGACCCGGAAGAAAATGTCGTACTCGAGTGCTGCCGGGTTTTCCAGCAGGCTGCCCGCCAGAAAGGCCGGGATATTCAGCCCTTGCATGTGCTGCTGAGCAAAAGACTGCCGATCGGCAGCGGCCTGGGTTCAAGCGCCAGTTCGATCGTTGCGGCGCTGGAAGCACTGAATCGCTTTCATGACAATCTCCTCGGGACGCCGCAGCTGTTTGAACTGATGGCGCGCATGGAAGGCGGAATCAGCGGGGAAGTACACCTGGACAATATTGCGCCGTGCCTGTTTGGGGGGTTGCGCCTGTGCCCGCCGGGGGGGTTGGCAGAGTATGCGCTTCCCTGGCCCGGCGCCTGGCGCGCCGTGGTTTGCTGGCCGGGCACCCGGCTGGTGACCCGGGAAGCCCGCGCCGTGCTGCCTGCTGAGTTACCTCGAAAAACGGCGGTTGCGTACGGCGCCCAGTTCGCAGAATTCGTGCACGCCCTGCACTGCGGTAATGCCGGCCTCGCAGCCAGCTGCGTGGTAGACCTGATTGCGGAACCTTACAGGCGCAGTTTGTTACCCGGCTTTGATGAAGCAAAGTCAGCCCTGGCGGACCTGGGAGCGCTTGCCGTCGGGATTTCAGGTTCAGGACCTACAGTTTTCGCCCTGGTCGATGACCACATCGTTGCTCGAAAGACCAGAGAATGGCTGGCAAACAATTACGTCAGAAACGACCAGGGCTTCGTGCATATTTGCAGGGCAGACCTCGGTGGCGCCCGCAGCATCGACTAGGAGTCAGCATCCATATGCAGTTAATCAATATCAAGCATCCTGGCGACAGGGTCAGTTTCCGGCAAGCCGTGTTGCAGGGCCTGGGCCGGGACCAGGGCCTGTATTTTCCAGAGAAATTTGAGCCGCTTTCTGATCTGGATGAGCTTTTGACCGAAGACTTCGTATCGCGCAGTGCCGCCATTCTTCATCACCTGCTCGGCGACGAGCTGGGTGAATCCACGGTGCATGAGATGGTCAGCTCGGCTTTTGATTTTCCGATTAAAGTCACCGAGCTGGACGAGCAGGTCAGGGCGCTGGAGCTCTTTCACGGCCCTTCCCTGGCTTTCAAGGACTTCGGCGCGCGCTTTATGGCCCGTTGCCTGGCCGAGTTTCATGCGGGCGGTCCTATGACTATTCTGACTGCTACATCAGGCGATACAGGGGCGGCAGTGGCGCACGCGTACTACAAGCAAGCCGATATCCAGGTCGTCATTCTTTACCCCAGGGGTAAAATCTCTCCCCTGCAGGAAAAGCTGTTTTGCACGCTGGGTGAGAATATTCACACGGTGGCGGTCGATTCTGATTTCGACACCTGTCAGCAATTGGTGAAGCAATCGTTTGAAGACGAGGCGCTCAGGCAGGACCTGGGTCTGAATTCGGCAAATTCGATCAACATTGCCCGGCTGCTTGCACAAGTGTGTTACTACTTTGAGGCTGCAGCAGCCGTTTCGAAGGTTCACGAAACGGTGTTCAGTGTGCCCAGCGGCAATTTTGGCAACGTCACCGCTGGACTGATCGCCCGCGCGATTGGTTTGCCCTACAAGCGGATCATCGCAGCGACCAATGCCAATGACACGGTACCCCGGTTCCTGGCTTCCGGGCAGTGGGACCCGAACCCCACGGTTACCACCATCACCAACGCCATGGATATTTCCCTGCCCAATAATTTTCCGCGGGTGCTTGAATTGGGCAGCCGGCATGGCTTACCGCTGGAAGCGTTGCTGTCTTCGCTCTCGCTGGACGACCGGCAAACCCGCAAGGCCATTCGCGCGTTGTATGCCCGGGGGTACCTGGCAGATCCGCATACAGCACTTGCCTGGTCCGCGCTCGATAGCCGGCTCGAAGATGGCGAAGAAGGGGTCTTTCTTTGCACCGCGCACCCGGCCAAGTTCCTGGAGGTATTGGAAAATACGCTCGATGTACTGGTTCCTTTGCCGCCCGAGCTCGAGGCCGTCAGGAATGAAAAAATCCTGTCCAGCACGATCCCGGGAGATTTTGATTCCTTGAAACAGGAACTGCAACCGCTTCGCTGAAAAAGTAATCTTGGCGCCACCCTGGAAAACCTGATGTGCTTGAACACCACGTTTCTCTGTACCCTCAATGCCGCCGGCCTGGCACTGGCCATGGCCTTTCCGGTCCATGGCCTGGCGGACGAATTGCGACACTATGACTGGCTCACCGCCGGCAAGGTATCCGGCTCGCATATCCGTGTGATCAAGGATGACGGGACCCGCATCACTGATTTCGAGTTCAACGACAGGGGGCGCGGACCAAAGATTCACGAGCAAATCAGGACCGGTGAAGACGGATTGCCGATCTCGCTTCGCGTCAGTGGCCACTCGTATATGGGTGCGCCCGCGGATGAAACGTTCGTTGTTAACGACGGGGTCGCGTCCTGGAGCAGCACGCTGGAACAGGGCAAGGCGCAAGAGGGCGCTTTTTACTGGGCGAGTGAAGGGACGCTGGAACAAATAGCCCTGCTGGCACGGGTGCTGCTGGCTTCTGAGGACGGTCAGGTCGACTTGTTGCCTGCAGGCAAGGCCGGTATCCGCAAAGTAGCCGAACATGAAAACGCCGTGCTGTATGCCATCAGCGGCCTTGATCTCATGCCACGGTATATCTGGCTGGATGGGCAAGGAGAGCTGTATGCCTTGAGCGGAGGCTGGATGGGCCTGGCGCCCCGCGGTGAAAGCGAAATTTTGCCGGTCCTGCAGGAAATACAGGATCGTGAAGAGAAAAACTATCATCGCGCACTGGCCGAAACCCTGGCTACGCCGTTACCTGCCAACTGGTTGATCCGGAATGTTTCTGTCGTGGACGTGGAAAACGGCAGCTTGAAGCCAGGACAGCTGGTTGCGGTCAGCAATGGGAGGATCGTCCGGGTGACGGACGACAAGGGTATCGATCTACCGGTCTACGGCGACTTGCAACCGCGCATCATTGACGGCCAGGGGCAGGTTCTGATCCCGGGGCTTTGGGACATGCATACCCATCTGTCATTGGAAGACGGACTGCAGCATATTGCAGCGGGGGTAACGCATGTTCGTGACCTCGGAAATGATCCGCAGCGGTTGTCCGAAATTCGCGCATCGTTTGATAGTGGCGAAGTGATCGGGCCGTGGACCACGGCCGCCGGTTTCATCGACCGCAAAAGCCCCTATTCCGCGCCGACCGGCAGCCTGGCTGAAAGCCTGGGAGACGCATTGGATATGGTGAATGAATACGCAGCGGCCGGATATCCCCAGGTGAAGATTTACTCATCGATTGAACCCGCCTGGGTCAAACCGCTGGCGGATTCCATTCACGGCAAAAACATGCGGCTCTCCGGGCATATTCCGTCCTTCATGACGGCGCAACAGGCCGTGATCGACGGATTTGACGAAATCCAGCACATCAACATGCTGTTCCTGAATTTTCTGGCAGGACCGAAAGACGATACCCGCACACCACTCAGGTTTTCGCTGGTTGCGGAAAAAGCCGGCAGCCTCGACCTTGATTCACCGGCGGTGATCGAATTCATTGCGCTGTTGAAAAACAGGGGCGTGGTGATCGATCCGACCGTAACCATTTTTGACAGCATGTTTCGTCATCGTTCAGGCGAGCTGGACCCTTCTTATGCCATGGTAGCCAAACACATGCCGCCTTCCGTGCAGCGCGGCATGCTGGCCGGAGATCTGGACATCACGGATGAAAACGTCGACCTTTACGCGCGCTCGGCGGACGCCTTGCTGAAGATGATTGCCAGGTTGCACAGGGCAGGTGTGCCACTGGTTGCAGGCACCGACGCCATGGCCGGGTTTACCCTGCACCGCGAACTGGAGCTGTATCAGCAGGCCGGAATCGGTCATGCCGATGTATTGAGAATCGCTACGCTGGGTGCGGCGAAGGTGGCGGGAATGGAGGCTGAAAGCGGGTCGATCAGTGTCGGCAAGAAAGCGGATTTTGTTTTGCTGGCCGGGAATCCACTGGAAGACATCAGCGCGGTGCGCCTGCCGCTGGCGGTGTTCAAGGGCAACCGCTGGTATGAGCCCGCCCGGCTGTATGAGGCCATTGGAGTCAGGCCGTTCACACGCTGAGTCGGATGATCGAAGTCACCCTGAAACAGGTGATGACTGCAGGAAGAAACAGGTAGACTACCGTTTTGCCGTTACAAGGTCGTAAAGAATCTAAAGGATGAGGTAAGAACCATGACCCAACATGTACCCCCTGTGCCACAGGACAAACTGGAATACCTGGTCCTCGAGGCGCAACGACGGGCGCCGCTGGACGTCGCGCAGATATTGTTGGAAGAAAGCGACGAAACGGTTGGTGCCGTGCTGAAACAGCTTCATCCGGCGCCAGCGTATCGTATTCTCTTGCGGTTCCCCAAAGACCGCCGCCACAACATCGTCCCGCTGGCAGGGGACCACGTGGGTGATCCCTGGAAGGAAGCCCAGATGTATCCCCAGGGCAGTGTGGGTCGACTGATGGAGCCGGTGGTGGCAAAGGTCAAGCCGACTGAAACCGTCGCATCAGCGGTGGAGAAGCTGCGGGAGTGGGTGCACGAAGCACTGATTACCTATGCCTACGTCGTTGATGATGACGGTCGCCTGCGAGGCATTCTGGTGATGCGGGACCTGTTGCTGGCGGAGCCGGGTGATGAGCTGCAGTCCGTGATGCTGCCTGAGCCGTTTTTCCTGCAGCCGGACATGATGGTCCAGGATGCCATGAAAGAAGTGGTGTACCGGCATTACCCGGTGTACCCGGTCTGCGATGAACACGGTGTTCTGCTGGGTATCGTGCAGGGTTACATGCTGTTTGAGCAGCAGCATTTTGAGATCAGTGCCCAGGCCGGAAGCATGGTGGGTGTCGGCAAGGAAGAGCATGCCACGACAACCTGGCGAAGCTCGTTCAGAATGCGCCACCCCTGGCTGCAGATAAACCTGGTGACCGCGTTTGTCGCCGCGTTCGTGGTCAGCCTGTTTGAAGACACCATTGCTCAAGTAGTGGTTCTCGCGGCGTTTCTGCCGGTCCTGGCGGGCCAGTCCGGCAACACCGGCTGCCAGTCCCTGGCAGTGACGATTCGTGGCTTGACCCTGGACGAATTCAAGCCAGGGGTCTTTCGCAAGGCCGTGGCCAAGGAAGCGTTGCTGGGCACGTTGAATGGTGCAGTTGTAGGGGTTGTAGCCGCCATCGCAATGATTGCGTATGCGATTCATTCCGGCGCGGAGCAACCGGTGCTTCTGGGGCTGGTGGTATTTCTTGCGATGACAGGGGCTTGCGTGGCCAGCGGTGTGACCGGAGTGATGGTGCCACTGACCCTGAAAAGGCTTGGTGCGGACCCGGCGACGGCATCGAGCATTTTCCTGACAACGGCGACCGACGTGGTCAGCATGGGGCTGTTCCTCTGGCTGGCCAACGTGCTGGTGTTGAGTTGAGATGAGAAAGACGGCAGCCTGGTTGGTGCGGCAAGCGTTGGAACAGATCGGGGTTCGGTATACCTTTGGCATACCGGGTGTTCACAACATCGAGCTGTATGACGAGCTCAAAGAGTCGGACTCAATTCTGCCATTGCTGGTGACCCACGAAGGCGGCGCCGCTTTCATGGCTGATGCGGTCAGCCGCGTGTCTGATACCGTCGGAGTGTTGGTAGTCGTTCCCGCCGCCGGTCTGACCCACGCCATGAGTGGTATCGGCGAGGCATTCCTGGACGGCATCCCCATGCTGGTGATTTCGGGTGGTGTTCGAAATGACATGGAGCAGGGCTTCCAGCTTCACGACGTCGACCAGCAGGCTTTGATGCGTCCACTGACCAAGGCTACCTACAAGATCGAGAGTTATGACGAGGTGGTTTCCACCGTATATCGCGCCTATCTCAAAGCGATTGAAGGTGAGCCCGGTCCCGTATATATCGAATTGCCGGCAAACCTGCAATTGCTCACGGGCGAGGTCGGCAACGTCCCGGATTTCCAGTTCAGTTGCCCGAGGCCGGCGCTGGACCCTTCCGCCATCGCCAAGGCGGTGAACATCCTGTCCGAAGCGAGCCGCCCAGGGATCTTCATAGGCTGGGGTGCGCGTCATGTCAGCGAAGATATCCGCCGGATTGCCGAGCACCTGGGCGCACCGGTCGCCACCACGTTGCAGGGCCTGGCTGCTTTTCCAGCGGATCATCCGCTGCATACCGGCATGGGTTTTGGCCCGGCAGCCGTACCGGCGGCACAGAATGCCTTCAGGGACTGCGATGCGATGCTGGCAGTGGGGACACGTTTTGCAGAGATCTGCACCGGCAGTTATGGAGCCGTACCGCCCAAGGCGTTGGTGCACGTTGATATCAACCCAGGCGCTCTCGGCCGTAATTATCCAGCTGCCGTGGCGATCCACGCAGATTCACGGGATGTGGTGCCGGCGCTGGCGGACGCCCTGCTGGAGGCGAGCGATGCGAGGGACGCCTCGACCCTTGAAAATTCCATTGCCGCGGACAAAGCGGCCTGGTTGGAAGAATGGCTCAGGCATGATTCCGCAGACCGGGTCAACCCGGGCCGCTTCTTCAGCGCACTTCGTTCCAGGCTCGACCACGATGCCATCGTCGTGGCTGATGATGGCAACCATACGTTCATGACTGCCGAACTGATGCCGATTTACCAGGGCGGTGATTACCTTTCGCCCACCGATTTCAACTGCATGGGCTACTGCGTACCGGGCACGATCGGCGCCAAGCTGACCCAGCCCGGGCGCCAGGTCGTGGGTATCGTTGGTGACGGGGCCTTTCTGATGACCGGTCTGGAAACGGTCACTGCAGCGAATCATCAACTTGGCATCGCCTGGTTCGTTTTCAATGACGGTGAACTTTCCCAGATCGCACAGGCCCAGGAGTTGCCGTATCAACGCAAGACCTGCACCACGGTGGGGGCGTTGGATTACCGGGCGTTTGCTGCCGCGACGGGCTGCGAGTTCGTTTCCATCGACAACAATGCCGTGGTCGAGGCGGGTATCGAGCAGGCGCTGGGCCTGATGGCCGAAAACCGGCCGGTCATCGTTGATGTTCGGATAGATTACTCGAAAAAGACCCAGTTCACAGTGGGCGCTGTCAAGACCAACCTGGATCGTTTTGATACCCGCAACAAGTTGCGGATTGTTGGCCGGGCCCTGTGGCGGAAAGTCAGGAAAAAGCGATGAATCAGGCGGTCACCCCCATGTGACCGAATCCCAGGCTGAAAATAAAAATTCCGATCATCAGGAAGGCAAGCGCCAGTTTCACGGCGGTTGCTATCACCATTCCGATCCACGCGCCCACGCCGGCCCGTCCGGACTGAACCATCGTGTTGCCACCGCTCAGCTCACCCAGTACCGCCCCGATAAACGGCCCCAGCAGCATGCCGGCGATGCCGAAGAATATGCCTGCAATAGCGCCAATCGTGGCGCCCCAAAAAGCCCGCGAACTGGCTCCGAGATAACGCGCACCTGCGGCGCCGGCCAGGAAATCAACGATCCAGGCAAGCAGGGCGAGCACCGCCAGGATGCCGATAGTGGTCCATCCTATCGCTTCAAACTGGCCAATCCAGGCGCCAATGAACAGGCCCAGAAAAACCAGCGGAACGCCGGGTAGCGCAGGGATGACGGTTCCGGCCAGACCTGCAATGACGATCATTACAGCCAGGATCCACCAAAGAATGCTCCAGTCCACCAAATGTCTCCAGAGTAATTGATCTGTAGGGTACATCTTAGATCATTGAACGCGATAAATTACAGATATGAGCCTGGCCAGAAGCGATCAGATACAGCTTGACCGATTCCGGGATTACCTGGAAGACGTCGCTGTCAGGGAAATCGGTTATCCGGTTGCTTTTGATTTCGACTACAGCGCACTGGCCCCATTCCTGTCCTTCAGCCTGAACAACGCCGGTGATCCGTTCATGCCGATGACCTACCTGCTCAACTCGCACGAATTCGAGCGCGAAGTGGTGTCGTTTTATGCCCGGCTGACGCGCGCTCCGCAGGATCAGTGGTGGGGCTACGTCACCAACGGCAGTACCGAGAGCAACCTGTATGGGCTGTACCTGGCACGGGAGCTGTTGCCGGACGGGATCGTTTATTTTTCCCAGGACAGCCATTACAGCGTCGGCAAGAACCTGCATTTCCTGAACATGCGGCACATCATGATCCGCTCCAGGCCCAACGGGGAGATGGATTATGATGACTTGCGGGAAACGCTGAAGATCCGGCGGGATGCACCGCCGATCATTTTCGCGAATATCGGCACGACGATGAAAGAAGCCAGGGATGACATCTCCGTGATCCGGAATATTCTTGATGACCTTGCTATCGAAAGCCGTTACGTTCACTGCGATGCAGCGCTCAGCGGTGGGTACGCGGCGTTTCTCGATCCTCCGCCCGCCTGGGATTTCGAAGACGGTGCGGACAGCATAGCCATTTCCGGTCACAAGTTCCTGGGCTCACCCATCCCCTGTGGCATCGTGCTGGCCCGGCGCCGTCATGTCGAGAGAATCGGCCAGTCAGTCGCCTATATTGGCAGCGTCGATACCACCATCAGCGGTTCACGAAACGGTTATACGCCATTGGTGTTGTGGTATGCGATCAAGTCTCTGGGGATCGAGGGTATGAGGCAGCGAACCGAACATTCGCTCGCCACGGCTGCCTATGCCGAGGAGCAGCTGCAGCTTGAGGGCATCGAGGCCTGGAGAAACCCACAGGCCCTGACCGTGGTCTTTCCGACGCCGCCGGAGGAAGTCCGTGAAAAATGGCAACTGGCCAGTGCAGACGGGTACAGCCACCTGATCTGCATGCCGCATATCAGTTGCCGGCAGGTCGATGAGCTGATCGATGACATCCGCCAGGCAGGAGGCAGTTAGCCATGAAAACCCTGAATATCATTCACGAAGACCATCCCGGCTTGCTTGCGGAAGTCACTACGCTACTGGAGCGCGAAGGATTTGCAGTGCAGGACTTTGCGGGACTGTCTGTCGGCAATATGGCCGTTATCAGCCTGACCATGGAACGCAGCGATGAAGCTTTTCGGCTTCTGAGTGATGCCGGTTACCGGACCGTCGCCAGCGAACACCTGCTGGTTCGACTACAGAAACACCCGGGGGCACTCGCTGAGCTGTCACGCCGGCTAGCGGAGCAAAACGTCAATGTCCGTGGCATGCACATCGTCAGCAAAGACGAAAATACCGGTATCGTAGCGCTGGAAACCCTCGACCATGAGAAAGCGCGGGAAGTCCTCAGGGATATCCTGGTTAGCTAAATAATCACCTTTCTACTCGTCAGGCCAGGCGTCAAGATGCACGTCCCTGCGAATGACCTGGGAAGGCGAACCCACGATCAGCGGGTCTGCGCCGTTGACCATGTCGAGGTTCTTATCCGGATAATCCAGCTTGCTCAGGAAGTGCTGCATGCAGTTGAGCCGGGCCCGCTTCTTGTCATCCGACTTGATGATGGTCCAGGGGCAGGAGGCGGTATCGGTGTAAAAGAACATGGCTTCCTTGGCCCGCGTGTATTCTGACCACAATCCAACGGAAGCTTTGTCCACCGGGCTCAGCTTCCATTGCTTGAGCGGATCATCCATGCGCGCCGCGAAGCGCCGCCGTTGCTCTTTCTTGGTGACGGAGAAATAATATTTGAACAGCTTGATCCCGGAATTTACCAGCATCCGCTCGAATTCCGGGCACTGTCGCATGAATTCCAGGTACTCGGCTGAATCACAGAACCCCATGACTCTCTCGACACCGGCACGGTTGTACCATGAGCGGTCAAGAAAGAGGATTTCACCCTTGGTCGGGAGGTGGATGATGTAACGCTGGAAATACCATTGTCCTTTCTCGTGATCGGTCGGTTTTTCCAGTGCCACTACCTTGGCCGCACGCGGATTCAGGTGCTCCATGAACCGCTTGATGGTACCGCCTTTACCTGCCGCATCCCGCCCCTCGAAGATGATCACGATCTTCTGGCCGGTCAGTTTGACCCAGTTTTGAACTTTCAACAGCTCGATCTGCAGTTGCGCTTTCTCTTCCGCGTACTTGTTGCGGGGTATGCGGTCGGTGTACGGGTATTTCCCTTCCTTGAACAGGGCGCTGATGGCCTTCGGGTCCTGGCGCAACTGGGAGATCATGTCGGAATGATAGGTGCCGCCCATGGCATGTTGCGCTTCATGCTGTTCAGCGACAGATTTGGCGGACTCGTAAATTTTCTCGGGCGCTTCCGATTTCATTCCCATGCTCCTCCGGTTCCCTTGGATAATAGCGTGTTTTTAAAATGAAAAACCACCCCGAGGGCACCGATTGCAGTCGGTGCCACGAAGGCAGTTGTTCAACTCTTAACCCATTATGCGCAAGCAACAGGTTGCTGCTGCTGATTTAAGTCACGGGTTGGCAGGCCACTGGATTCAGAACAATTCCCTGATTTTTCCCAGCAATTCTAGGGCTTGCTTGCGATCAGTCGCGCTCAATTTGTCAAACCGGGTTTTCAGGAACTCCACGTGCCTGGGAAATTCCTTTTTATAAGCCTTTTCGCCGCGGGGTGTCAGCGCCACGATGGTCTTGCGGCCATCACCTTCAACCGACCAGCGCTCTACCAGCCCTTTCTCTTCAAGCCGGTCTACCACGCCGGTCAGGGTGCCCTTGGTGATCAGGGTGATGTCTCCAATATCTTTGCAGGTCATGCCATCGGTATCACCGATGGTAAAAATAACCCGTGCCTGGGAGGGGGTCAGGTCGGAGCCGGATTTGCGCAGGCCCTGCGCATCGTATAGTGAAAAAGCCTGGTAGGCGGCGGCCAATTCCTGCATTAACGGGATAAAAGTCTGCTTTGCTGCGGATTCTGCTGTGAGCTTAGCCATTTGATGCATCCTGTATGAATCAATATGTTCTTATCAGAACTTAAATTATAGTCCTAATAGAAACAGAGATCAATCGTTATAGGATCTGCATAATTCACGGCAGGCGGCCACGGCTTCCTGCACACTGCGGGTGTTGTAGCGGATCACTGCGGCCTTGTGCGACGCATGATCAAAAATTGTGCGGGTTTCTTCCAGGGATCGAGACTGCTGGGCATGCATCGCGAGCCTTTCGCTGGCCTGGGCACAGGATTGCCGGTCACCCTGGTAAATTCTGTCCCTGATAGCAGGTTCGTCGTAAATAGCGCCGCAGTACAACACTGAACCCCATATGTCGATCAATTCCGGGTCTGATTCAGGCAGGGAATTGGCCGCACTTAAGGCGTTGCCGCCAAGCATCAATGAAACCAGAAGTGCTTTGTGGTTCATTCAGGCACGCTTCAACTGGGGTTGCTGGTTTTCCAGGTAACGGACGATGGATTCTGCAGATTCCCGTGCATCGGCGATGGCGGTGACGACCAGGTCTGACCCCCGCACCATGTCACCAGCGGCAAAAATAGCAGGATTGCTGGTTTGACCGGGCAACCGCTCCTGCATGCTGACAAGGCCATCCTGGTCCGTATCCACCCCGATCGCCTGGAGCCACTGGGGTGGGTTCGGGCGATAGCCGAAAGCGAAAATCAGCGCCGAAGCAGGAATGACTCGTTCACTGCCCTTTATGGCTTGCGGCCGGGCACGGCCGTCATCAGACTCTACCAGCCGTGTCCTGACGATTTCCAGCCCCACCAGTTTTCGGTCTTCATGAATCAAGCGCAACGGTTGCGCATTGAACTCGAACTGCACACCTTCGCTCATGGCGTGCTTCACTTCACGTTGCGAACCGGGCATGTTTTGCTGGTCACGGCGGTAGACGCAGTGCACCGATGAAGCACCCTGGCGAATGGCGGTGCGAACACAGTCCATCGCGGTGTCACCACCACCCAGCACCAGCACATCTTCGCCGGCCAGGTCGATATGCGGATAACCCGGCAGGTCCAGGCCGTACATTTGGGCCGTTTGGCCTATCAGGTATTCAAGGGCCGGCACGATGCCGCCTTGTTCCATGCCGGGCAGGCTGGCCTCGACGGGCTTGTAGGTTCCCAGACCAAAGAAAAGCGCATCGTGCATTTTTTCCAGTTCATGCGCCTGGATGTCGCGGCCTATTTCGCAATTGAGCTTGAAGTGCACGCCGGCGCCTTCGAGAAGCTCACGCCGGCGGCGCATCACCTTCAATTCCAGTTTAAAATCCGGAATACCGAAACTCAGCAGGCCGCCGATCTCCGGGTAGCGGTCA
>JAOUCS010000137.1 GCA_029859645.1 Lysobacterales bacterium
GGCATCCCGGGCACCACGGTTAGCGCCGACTTCCGGGATACCTGGCACTTTGGTGTTGCTGCCGAGTACCTCTGGAAGCCGGACCTGCAGCTCACTGCAGGCATCAGCTACGACACCAGTATGTCAACAGGCCGCACGCGGCCTCTGGCCATCCCGCTGGGCGCCCTTTACCGCTATGCGGTGGGCTTCAAACAAAAGCGCCGCAACGGTATGACCATCGGTGGTGGCCTGACCTGGCTGTATGAGGGCAACCTGCAGATCGAAGACCAGCCTGGCAGCGGCGGCGGCAGCACAAATGGCAAGTACAGCAATGTCAGCTTGTACATTTTTTCCTTGTACGCCACCTGGGATTGAGCGTCAGAGCAAACACACAAGAGTAACGATGAAGAGAACTATGGAGCACTGCATATGAGAAGGGCATTGAAGAACTTCACCGCAGCCATCGGCCTCGCAGCCGGCCTGGGCTCGGGCAATGTCGCCAGCGCCGACCTCGGCGAGGCGGCCACCAACCCGGTCTCCAACCTGGTGCAGTTCCGGCTGCAGAACCAACACAGCTGGGAAAACTACAACGCGGACTCCTGGTCCAACGCCGGCCTGATCCAGACGGTAATACCGCTACCTTCTGTCGCAAGCAAGTTCGACAGCCTGAAAGGTATTGTCACCCGCGCCACCATTCCCTACGTCTCCACACCACAGCTTGACGGCGTTGGCCGCAAGCACGGCATGGGTGACACCAACTTCCTGGCCTTCGCCGTGCCCAAGAAGGCACCGCCCAAGTCCGTCTGGGGCTATGGCGTGGCAATCGATATTCCCACCGGCGGTGACGATGAGTTCACCGGCTCCGGCACTTGGAAAATGGGGCCTTCCGCGGTCTTCATGGCCTCACCCCGCAAGGGTCTGCAGGTGGGCGCCCTGGTGTTCCACCAGTGGGATACCTACGACATCCGCTCCAACGCCGCCGATTTCAGTACCACGTTTATTCAGCCCATCCTGACGCAACACTTCCCCGGTGGCTGGTACATCTCGCTGCCGGATACACCCCAGAACTATGACTGGGAAGAAGAGGAATGGACCCTGAACCTGGGCGCCGTGCTCGGCCGGGTGATGCCCGTAGGTGGCCAGCCCATGCAGATCTTTGGCGGCGTCTACTACAATCCCGAGGAGAAAGACGAAGGGCGCATTTCAGCAGAGTGGACCTTCAAGTTCCAGGTCGGCTGGCTGTTCCCGCAATAATTGACGATGGTGACCAATATGAAGAATTTTCTTTGCATACTTTCGGCGTTACTCATCACAGTTCTCGCCGGCTGCGCCTCTCCGCCGCCCGCCACGACTGCACCTGAAGGCCTGACGCAGTCCGGCACCTGGGTCGTACGGGAAGACCAGGTCATGGCGCTTGCCGCCGGCCACGCCGGACAGGGCACACTAATATTCGAGGGCTGGCAGTATCCGTTCGAATTTTCGGGCGCAAGAATAGGCGTGTCTGGAACCGACACCGGAGACATCAAGGGCGAGGTTTACAACCTTGAGAGGGTAGAGGACATCGAGGGCACTTATTTCCCCAAGGCCGAGTTCGACGCAGCGAACAGGGTCACAGGGGCCTGGGCACACAACGACAAGGGCGTGAAGCTGCACCTGAGGCTACAGGGTGAGAATATGGAGATAAATCTTCAGGCACAGGGTGCAACGATCAAGCTCATAGAACAATAGAATCCCCGTCGTTCCCGCGTAGGCGAGAATCCATGGACCCCCGCCTACGCGGGGGTGACAGTGACAAAAGTGGAGCATCAAGATGAAAAAAATAACCCTTAAGCCGGCCGCTCTCTCCATCGCAATCGCCGGCGCATTCGCCACCGCATTGCCTGCCGGTGCAGATTCAGTAGGTGAACCCGACCGCGATTCCGGTCAGCCCAACCCACTGAAGAACGTGTATTTCGGTGAGCAGCACCTGCATACCAGCAATTCACCCGACGCATTTGTGGTCGGCACCCGGCAGACCTGGGAGCAGGCCTACGAATGGGGCCTGGGCAAAGAGGTCACGCTGTCGACCTCGGGGGAAAAAATCCAGAAGAGCACACCCTACGATTTCGTCGCCATCACCGATCACGCGGAATACTTTGGCGTCATGCCCTCGCTGATCGATAAGGATAGTCCCTTGTTCCAGACGCCCCTCGCCAAGAAACTGCGAGACCCCAAGGCAAACCCCAGTGATCCGGAGTCTGCCATCAACCAGATTCTCCGCTCGTTGGTGACAGGCACTCCCATGAAGGAGTTTGTCTCGCCGGAGCTGCAATCGAGCAACTGGCAGCGCTACGTGGAAACGGCCAACAAGTACAACGATCCGGGGAAATTCACGACGTTGCTGGGCTACGAATGGACCTCCATCCCCAACGGCCGCAACATGCACCGCAACGTGTTCTTTCGCGGCGATACCGGCCCGGTCGTGCCCTTCACGGCCTTCGACTCCATCTATCCGGAAGACCTGTGGACCTTCCTGGAGTCGCAGCGAAGCGCCGGCATCGAGAACTTTGCCATCCCACACAACGGCAACCTGTCGGACGGCTGGATGTTCTCGCCGTACGAGTTTCTCGGCGGCCCCATGGATGCGCGCTACGCGGCCCGGCAGCAGGCCAATGAGCCGCTGACCGAAATCATCCAGACCAAGGGCAGCTCCGACACCCACCCCCTGTTCTCGCCCAACGACGAATTCGCCAATTTTGAAATCCAGCAGAACATGATCAACGTGGGCCAGACCGGTCAGATGAAGTACGGCTATTTCCGCCAGGCCCTGGCCGACGGTATGGCGCTGGAAGACAAGCTGGGCACCAACCCCTTCAAGTACGGCGTCGCCGCCGGGTCCGACAACCACGGCGGTTATTCCCCCAACGAAGAGTTCAACTACCACGGCTCTCACGGCGTTCTGGACGATACGCCTGCGAAGCGACTGAACCCTGTCCAGAACGCATCGGGCACCACCAACGGTGTCATGGGCAGCGCCGGCGTCACCGCGGTCTGGGCGACGGAAAACACCCGGCCGGCCATCTTCGATGCCATGAAGAGCAAGGAAACCTATGGCACCTCCGGCCCGCTGATCAAGCTGCGCTTCTTCGGCGGCTGGAAGTACAAGTCCGGGCTGGTGAAGGACGAGGATTTTGTCGAGGAAGCCTACGCAGACGGCGTTCCCATGGGCAGCGATCTGACTCCGCAGCCGGGCAGGGCCAAAGCGCCCACCTTTGCGGTGTGGGCCATGAAGGACCCGGAGAGCGGCAATCTCGACCGGGTGCAGATCATCAAGAGTTTTGTCAACAAGTGGGGGTTGGCCGGCGAGAAAATCTACGACGTGGTCTGGTCCGACGAGAGCACGCGCCAGATTGATCCCGACACCGGCAAAGTGCCGCCGGTGGGCAACACGGTCGACGTGAAGACCGCCACCTATTCCAATGACTCCATTGGCGCCAACCAGCTGCGCGCCGTGTGGACCGACCCGGACTTCGACCCCATGCAGCGGGCCGCCTATTACGTGCGCGTGCTGGAGATCCCGACCCCGCGCTGGACCACCTATGAAGCGGTTCGGAACAACCTGCCCCTGCTGCCCAATGTGGCGGCAACAATCCAGGAGCGGGCCTGGTCATCGCCGATCTGGTACACCCCGCCCCAGGAAAAGATTCTCGAGGCGAAGCTGAAGAAGCTGACGGGGCACACATGGGGGCCGGCGAGCTCCGGCGGCGACAACTAGACACAGGTGCACATTGATTGTCGTTTACGGGGTGCTGGACGGCGCGCAGGCGGGGGCGGTTTGCTGGATAAGTCCCACGCAAGCGGGCGTTACAGTCCGAGGATGACGAGGATGACGAGGATGACGAGGATGACGAGGATGACGAGGATGACGAGGATGACGAGTGTAGCCACCTGGGCAAGGAACCGGAAATACCAAGCCAGTCGCTGTGCGCTTGCCCTCGCATTGGCGGCTAACCCGCTAGCTGGTTCAGCCGATAGTCTCGGCGAGCCCGGCCGGGATGCAGGCGGGCCCAACCCGCTGAATAACGTCTACTTCGGCGAGCAGCACCTGCATACGCAGAACTCACCCGATGCCTACGCAATGGGCACCCGCAATACCCCGGATGACGCGTATCGCTTTGCCAAGGGTGAGGCTATAAAGAAAAACACCAGCGGGGAGATGGTGCAGAAGAAAACGCCGTATGATTGGGTGGCCATTACGGATCATGCCGAGTTTATGGGGGTTTTTCCGCAGTTGAGTGACCCGAGTTCGGCATTGATGAAAAAGGGCAAGGACGATCCCATTGTTAAGAAGATTTTGTCCGGCGACCCCAAGCAGGGGCAGGAGGCTTTTGCGGAGATTGCGGTACAGTTGACTCAGCTGCAACCAAGCCCGCTGTTCAATGACCCCGACATCATCCGTGGCGTCTGGAAAAATGCCGTCGCATCGGCCAACAAGCATTATGAGCCAGGCAAATTCACCACGCTGATTGGTTTTGAATGGACGTCCATACCTTCGAACCAGAATCTGCATAGAAACATATTCTTCCGTGATGACACAGGCCCCGCCGTGCCTTTTTCTGCGTTTGATTCAGATAAGCCTGAAGAGTTGTGGGTATGGATGCAGTCGCAGCGCGATGCCGGCAAACAGGTGTTCTCGATTTCTCACAACGGTAACCTGAGCAACGGGCTGATGTTTGCGCCGCGAAATTCAGAAGGTAACCCGATTGATCTTGCCTATGCGCAGAAGAGACCGAAGTACGAGGTCGCGACTGAGATTATTCAGACCAAGGGGCAGTCGGATACGCATCCGGCACTGTCACCCAATGATGAGTTTGCCGGTTTCGAACAGCAGTACAGTCACCTGATCGGTACCAACCCGCCAGTGCTGGGCCGGCTGAATTACAGCTATGTCCGTGAGGCCTTGATTAATGGTGTCGGATACCAGGAGTATCTCGGCGCGAACCCCTTCAAGCTCGGCATCGTGGCCGGAGCGGATGCGCATACGGCTTTTTCGGATAACGAAGAGTCTAACTATTCAGGTGTGCACGGTCTGGTGGATGCAACGACCAAGACGCGCATGTCTGGCGCTGCCCAGACAGCCGGTGAATCCGCGGTCAACTTCGGTTCCCCGGGCGCCACGGGCGTCTGGGCGCCTGAAAACACGCGTGAGGCCATTTTCGATGGCATTGCCAGTAGAGAAACGTTCGGCACGTCGGGCCCGTTAATTCGTCTGCGCTTCTTTGGCGGCTGGGATTATTCAAAAAACCTCGTCGAAAAAGACAGCTTCGTTGCAGGGGCTTACAAAGGCGGTGTGCCGATGGGGCAGGATCTGCCCGCGAAACCTGATAAAGCCAAGGCGCCGAGCTTTGCGGTCTGGGCGCTGAAAGACCCGGACAGTGGCAATCTTGATCGCATACAGATTATCAAAGGCTGGTATGAAAACGGCTACCCACAGGAGAAGATCTACGATGTGGCCTGGTCGGACAAGCGCAAGCCGGATCCGAACACAGGCAAACTGCCGCCGGTTGGCAATACAGTCGATATTAAAAATGCCAGCTACGAGAATAGCATTGGTGATAATGAGTTGATGACGGTCTGGACTGACCCGGATTTCAAACCGGAACATCACGCTGTCTACTATGTGCGTGTTCTTGAGATTCCCACGCCGCGCTGGAGCACTTACGATGCGAAGGCTATGGGTATAGAACCGCCGGCGGGTGTTGCTGCGACCATACAGGAGCGCGCCTGGTCGTCACCGATCTGGTACACGCCGGATCCGGGTCTCGTCAATAAGGCTGCCACATATCCCCATTTAAACCAGGTATCTAACTAACTAGCTATAAAGCGAGGGTGCCCTAATGCGGGCGGGGACAGTTTACTTAATTCATACAAGTTGGGAGCTTACGAAATCCTGCGAGCTGGAATTAAGTAGACTGTCCCCTTTTTCCCTTTTTTCTTCACAAGTTGGAATTAGGTAAACTGTCTCCTTTTCTGTACCCCATGATGCAATCTGGACATTAACCCCGTGAGTTCTCCCAATCGATTCGGGCGCCTGCTGCGCGACCCGCTTATCCATTTTCTGCTGATCGGCGTCGCCATCTACGCGACCTATGGTCTGCTCGACCCCACCGCTGAGAATGACGATGCCGCCACCATTACGGTCAGCCAGGAAGAGATCCAATCCATCAACGAGCAATGGACGCGTCTGTGGAACCGCCCGCCGACGGAGGAAGAACTGGCGAGTATGCTGCGCAAGCATGTGCGCACCCGCATTCTGTATAAGGAAGCCCTGGCCATGGGCCTGGACCGGGACGACCAGGTGATCGAGCGCCGCCTCGCGCAGAAGGTCGAGCTGCTGTCGCGCAGCCTGGTGGTGCCGGAACCGCCGAGCGACGAGATCCTGGTCGCCTGGTACACGGAGAACCCTGACCAATTCAGGGCAGCAGATACCTACACATTGTCCCAGGTGTTTCTTGACCCGGACCGGCGCGGTGACAGCACCGGTGCAGATGCCGCCGCGGCCCTGGGCGCGCTGCAAGCCATGGACAGGGTGCCCGAAGACCTGTCCGCCTATGGCGACAGCGGTATTGTCGGCAGCTACTACGCGGGCCGCGACAGCACCCAGCTGAGCAAGGTGTTCGGCAGTGGCTTCGTCAACCAGTTGGTGACACTGGAACCCAGGCGCTGGCACGGGCCGGTGCTTTCAGGCTACGGCGTACACCTGGTCTATGTTCACCAGGTCACCAAACCAGAGCCACCTGCACTAGCCGATATTCGCGCGCAGGTGGAGGAAGCCTGGATGCTGGAACAGGTCGAGCAGCGCAGCGCAGCGTTTATCGATGAACTGGTCGAGCGCTACGACGTGGTGGTGGAAGCCACCGAAGTGCCGCTGACAGTGCCACCCGTACAAGCCGGAGAATAGGCATGAAGCGGTACTTGCTGCTCCTGGTCTTCCTGCTGCTGCCTACCACAGCAGCGCTGGCCGATGAGTTTCGACCCGCCCTGCTGGAAATCACCGAAAAAGAACCCGGCAGTTTCGCAATCACCTGGAAAACCCCCCTGACCAAAGGCCGGCGTCTGGCGCTGGAGCCCATACTACCCGAGGCACTGGAGCAACTGGGCCCGACCTCCACCCGGCAGATCGGCGACTCATTGATCGACCAGTCCCGCTGGCGCGGCGATACCGAGACCCTGGTGGGTACGAGTATCGGCATCCGTGGACTGCGCTCCACACCCATCGACGTGATAATCCAGCTCGACCTGATGGACGGCAGCGAGCATTCCGCCATCCTGCGCTCCACCACCCCGGAATGGACAATTCCACCGCGCTCCACCCCCTGGACCGTGGCCGCCTCCTACTGGAAGATCGGCACCATCCATATCCTCGAGGGCTTCGATCACCTGCTGTTCGTGCTGGCCCTGATCCTGATCGTACCGGGCTGGTGGATGCTGGTGAAAACCATTACCGCCTTTACCCTGGCGCATAGTGTCACCCTGGCGCTGGCGACCCTCGGCGTGGTGAACATGCCCGGGCCGCCCACCGAGGCGGTGATTGCGCTGAGTATCCTGTTCCTGGCGGTGGAGATCATCCACAGCCGCGAGGGCAGGATCACCCTGACCGAAACCTACCCATGGCTGGTCTCCCTGTCCTTCGGCCTGGTGCACGGCCTGGGCTTTGCCGGCGCGCTCAGCGAGGTGGGCCTGCCGGAATCGGATATTCCCCTGGCCCTGTTGATGTTCAACGTGGGCGTGGAAACCGGCCAGTTGCTGTTCGTGGGCGTGGTGGTGGCCATCCGCGAGTTCATCAAACGCATTCCGCTCAGCTGGCCGCAGGAAAGCTGGCGTGTCCTGCCCTACGCCATCGGCGGCACCGCCAGCTTCTGGGTGATCCAGCGGGTTGCCGGTTTTACCTGAAGTACTCGCAAAGCGGGCTAGTGGAGATAAGTGAACTGTCCCCGGATTAGCTGATAAAGCACTGTTCAGGTACACGGCATAGGCAGTATAGGTTTTGGCAGCCATCCCGGGCCGTATTTCCGCGTCCTCCGGCTGATCCATAATCAGCGTCACCGGGTAGGTTCGGGTGACCGTCGAGGCCTCGCTGCCGACCTCCTTGACCGTGGCATCAAGTTCAATGCCTGGTACCGCATCGAAAGTCACGTTGGCGGAGACCAGGTAGGGAAGGTAGCCGATCTGCCGCTCCGGGACATCCACGACCACCTCGATAGCGTCCGTGTTCAACAGCCGGGCGATGGGTCGCTTGGCCAGCACGTTCTCGAAGTTTTCCACGTAAGTGGCGGCGACCACACCGTCGTAAGGCGCCAGCAGGTAGGTGTAGGAGAGGTCGTCCTCGGCCAGCTTGAGCGCCGACTCAAGGGCCACCACCTGGGCGCGCGTGGTGTCACGGCGACCCAGTCGCTGGTCGTACTCGCTGTCACTGATGAGATCAGGGTTCTTCCGCTTGATATCGGCGGCGCGCTTGAATTCGGCTTCCGCCAGGTCACGGGCAGCGATGGCACTGGTCAGCTGACCCTTCACGCTGGCCACCCTGGACTCGTAGTCAGTCGGGTCGATACGTGCCAGCAGGTCGCCCCTGCTCACCTTGTCGCCGACCGCGATCGGCAGTTCTATCAGCGGGCCCGATACGCGAAAAGACAGGTTGCTCTGCTGCGCTGCACGGGCGCGTCCGGGGAGGCTGCGCTCCGCAAGGTCGGAAATATCACCCAGCTTGACCGCCTTGACCTTTTTCGGCGGCGGTTCGGGAAGTGCCTTTTCAGAGCCTGGTGGCGGCCCCTCTTGGCTTACAGCTCTCGGCCATGCGAAGGATAGCTTATGGAGTATCGATCTTTTTCGCACCGAATCCATCTCACTCAAAGCACACTGGA
>JAOUCS010000043.1 GCA_029859645.1 Lysobacterales bacterium
ATGGCTACGCCGGTAACCGCAACAACTTCTATATCTTCCGCCCGAAAAAGTCCGGCCGGTTCTATTTCACACCCTGGGGGCCTGATTCGGCGTTTGCCGACCCGGGTCCATTCATACATGTTCCTGTGCCAAAATCGTTCAAGGCCCGGGGTTACTTGTGCGAAAGGTTGTGGCAACTGCCTGAAGTACGGGAACGTTACCGCAAGGAGATGCAACGGCTGCTGAATGACGTCTGGGATGAGAAAAAGATGCTGGCCCAGTTGCAGCAAGTGCGCACCATGACCAAGCCTTACAGTACGGTGCAGGACTCGGCTGTGGACCAGGCAGCCCTTTCGATCTCCGAATTCATAGGGGCCCGCCGCGGCGAGGTGCAGGCCGAGCTCGACGCACCCGCCACCGACTGGCCTGACCTGGGCGCCAAGTTCAAACCCGGAGCGGGTAAAGCCATGGTGGTCAAGGGTGCGTTCAAGGGCGTGTTCACCGAGCCGGGCAAAGACGAGGCGCCCGGGGGCGATTCCGCACTGTTTGCCTCGATCCCCGACAGCCTGCTGGGCACCGGGGAAGCCAACATCACATTCATGATCGAGGACGAAACTTACAAGCCGTTCACGCGGTATGGCGTGCGCACCACGCCCGGCAACCCGGACTTTATCCGCAAGGATTACCCGGTGATCGAGCTGATCGCCAGTTCGGACTCCGGTCACCCGCCCTGGCGGCTGTTATTGATCCTGGATCCCTACCAGGTGGCCGTGGGCAAAAACCAGCTGGACATCGACCATTTCACGGTCTGGGCCCAGCTGACCCAGGGCGAACCCGGCTCGGAACACGCCCAGACAACCGCCTTCGGTATCAGCGGCTCACTGGAACTGGACGAGTTCTCCCGTCAGCCCGGCGCCCCCGTTTCGGGGCGCTTCGAGCTGAACATGGGCGCGTTCAAAGAGGCCAGGGACTGAACGGCAGAAAGAAATCAACCTGCAGCAGACAACGCCTGGTCCAGGTCTTCAATGATGTCTTCTATGTCCTCGATACCGATGCACAGGCGGATCATGTCCGGTGTTACGCCCGCCGACTTCAGCTCCTCTTCGGAAAGCTGCCGGTGGGTGGTGGACGCCGGATGCGCTGCCAGCGACTTGACGTCGCCGATGTTGACGAGCCGCAAAAACATCTGCAATGCATCGTAGAATTTCACCCCGGCGTCGTAGCCGCCCTTGATCCCGAAGGTCAATAACGCAGACGGCCGGCCCCTGGTGTATTTCTGCGCCAGTTCGTAATAGGGGGAATCCGGCAGGCCGGCGTAACTGACCCAATCAACCGCTGGGTGCTCCTGCAGGTGTCTCGCGACCGCGATGGCGTTGTCACAATGCCGCTCCATTCTCAGCGGCAGCGTCTGCATACCTTGCAGAATCTGGAAAGCGTTCATCGGGCTGAGCGCAGATCCCGTGTTACGCAAGGGAACCGTGCGAACCCGGCCGATGTAGGCGGCCGCCCCCAATGCCTCGGTATAGACCACGCCGTGATAAGACTCTTCCGGTGTCGTCAGCATGTGGAACTTGTCCGGGTAGTCCGCCCAGGGGAACTCGCCGCCATCCACGATTACCCCGCCCAGCGAATTACCGTGCCCACCCATGTACTTGGTCAGCGAATTGACCACGATATCCGCGCCCCAGTGGATGGGCTTGCAGAGCGCGGGGGTCGCTACCGTATTGTCAACGATCAACGGAACGCCGTGAGCATGCGCCATATCGGCCAGCGCCTCCAGGTCAACGATGTTTCCGGCGGGATTTCCGATGGTTTCACAGAAAACGGCCGTGGTCTTGTCGTCGATCAGCGACTGCATGGCCTCGACGCTGTCGTCGGCGCCAAAGCGCACTTCGATGCCCTGCCTGGGCAGCATGTGCTTGAACAGGGTATAGCTGCCGCCGTAAAGCATCGGGACCGAGACGATGTTGTTCCCCTGCTCGGCGATATTGAGGATGGAATAGTTGATCGCAGCGCTGCCGGCGCTCAGGCAAAGTCCTGCAATGCCGCCCTCCAGTTCAGCACAACGCTGCTCCAGCACACCCGTGGTGGGGTTCATGATCCGGGTATAGATGTTGCCGGGCACCGCCAGGTTGAACAGGTCGGCGCCGTGTTGCGCGTCGTCAAACTCATACGCGACGGTCTGGTAGATCGGCACGGCAGTGGCGTGGGTCTCGGGGTCGGATTTGAATCCGGCGTGAATGGCGAGTGTCTGGTCTTTCATCAAAGCTCCTTGTTGATATCAAATTCTGGATTACTGACAGATAAAATCGTCACCCGGCAGGGGCTGACACTGGGCAGGCCAGCCCACTTCGCGCCAGTATTCGGGCAGTCGCAAATCTTCCAGGAAAGTCTTGCTGCGCGGGTCAGCGCGCCATTTTGACGTGAGTTCAGGAGAAATAATGGGCGCCTGCAGGTTCATCGTGGCGCCGATGGCCCACTCTGGCCACACAGCGAGGTCCGCATTGACCGCCTCCAGCCACTCATCGTAGCGGTTATCAAGCAGAAACAATGCGCTGTATGCAGACATCGCTGCTTTCACTTCATCCGTCAATTCATCCCGGGGGCCGGAAAACCAGTCGACCGTAATAAGGGCAGCAGCGGGAGATGCCGTTTCCGGATTCATGCCCGCGGCAAAACGCCGGGCTTCGTCGTACTTCTCATACTGCAACAGCTGGAACAGCTTCAAGGTTTGCGCGTTACCCAGTTCCGGGCTGATTTCCAGGATCTGGTCGACATACTGGTCCCGCAGCTCGAAATTTCCCAACATATCCTGCAGGTTGGCCATGTTCATCAGGAAAATCGGAACACGCGGGTCCAACTCGATCATCCGGTTTGCGACCTGCAAGGCTTTTTCAATCCGCCACGAATAGGTCAGGAACGCCGAGTAATCCTCCATCAGGTCGGTGGAATCCGGGTCGAGCTGAAGCGCCCGCTGGTAATGCTCCTCCGCCCGCTGCCATTGCAGCCCGAAGAACAGGTTATTGCCCAGGGCATGCAGGGCCGTTGGCAGGTTGGGGTCCAATTCAAGGGCCTTTTCAGCAGCCGCCATGCTTTTTGAGCCGACATTACCCATCCGCTCAGCCTGCTCCGGGGAAACATAATTGATCACCACGTTGTAGCTGTGGGCGAGCCCTGCCCAGGCGGGCGCGAACTCCGGGTCGATGGCCAGCGCCTGTTCGAACAGATCGATGGCCTCGACCACGCCCCCGCCACGCTGGCGAAAAAGGGTCCGGGCACGCAGGTACAGGTCATAGACCTCGGGATTGACCGTCCTGAACGGCTGGGTGGACTGCGCGGCGGAAATACCAAGCGACACTTGAAGTGCGCCGGCGATCTGGCTGGCGATGTCGTCCTGGATGGCGAATATATTCTCCAGTTTGCGGTCGTACGCCTCCGACCACAGGTGAAATCCGTCATCGGCACGGATCAACTGGGCGGTGATCCTCACCTGGTCGCCGGCCTTGCGCACGCTGCCTTCAAGAATGTTGTTCACACCCAGTGTTCGAGCGATTTCACGAACATCCTGGTTCTGTCCCTTGAAAGAAAACGCCGATGTGCGGGCTGCGACCTGCAACTCGCGGATGCCGGCCAGTCGATTGAGGATCTCTTCGGTGATCCCGTCGCTGAAGTATTCCTGCTCCTGGTCAGAGCTCATGTTGACGAAAGGCAGCACAGCGATGGTGACCGGGCCGACCGGATCAGATGAAACCTGTGGGGTCACTGATTCCGCAGTGGCACTGACTGCAGGCGCCTGTTCTGATCCAGCCGGACTTCCGGTAAACCGCTCGACCAGCAGCAGGACCACCGCAAGGGACAGGAACACGATGATGGCGCGATCCAGTTTGCGGCCGGTTTGCGGTGCAATGGACCGGGTACGGTCGATCTGTGATTCGCGCTTTATGCCGTCCGGCGTGACCTCGTAGATCCATGACACCACCAGCGCGATGGCCAGCCCGGCCAGCGCCGCCAGGAAGAACACCTGCAGGATCCAGTCCGGGGCCCCGATGACTTCCAGCGCAAAGTCGATAATCTGCAACAGGACCCATGCGCCGAGCACGTAGGCAAGGCCAACGCGAAACACGTTGCGGCGTTTCAGTTCCTGGAAAAAGCTCATCTGGCGGTGATCGTCCCCGTCTGCACGAGGGCTATTCTGCCACAGTACGTACCAAAGGCCTTTGTCTTTGTGGTTTAAACGACCCGAAGCTTCAGGACCGTGCCCAGACTTCCTGTCCTGCCACGAAGGTGCGCTGTACGATCAAATCGTGGTCCAGTACCACGAAATCGGCCGCGCAGCCTGGCGCGATCTGGCCGCGCTGGTCATGAATGCCCAGGAACCGGGCAGGGGCGGCGCTCGCCATGATAGATACTTCCGGCAAGCCACAACCGGTAATCCGGACCGTATTGCGCACGGCAGTGGACATGTCCAGCGCGGTGCCCGCCAGTGTCCCGTCGACATCCGTGCACACACCGCCCTTCACCGTGACCTGGCTTCCAAGCATGGTGAATTCCGAAATCGGCGAGCCGACCGGTGGCATGGCATCCGTCACCAGCATCAGCTTTTCCGGACCCTTGCAGCGATAGGCGATACGAACCGATGCCGGCGATACATGGTAGCGGTCGACGATGATGCCGCACCAGGCCTCGTCGCTGTCCAGCGCCGCACCGACCACGCCGGATTCCCGGGCCAACAACTGCGACATCGCGTTATACAGGTGCGTGAATCCGCGTAGTCCTTCACCGATGGCTTCCCTGACCTGATCGTAGCCTGCATTGCTGTGCCCGGCACATACCAGGAAGCCCTTGTCGCTCAGCTCACGGACCATGCCGGGTTCCATTGTTTCCGGCGCAACGGTTAGCAGGCTGCAACCGTTCTCAAGGGGCTCCAGCTGCTCGATCAGCTCAGCGGTCAGTTTGCGCAGCTTGCTGGCGTCGTGAACGCCCCGACGCTCCTCGCACAGGAACGGCCCTTCAATATGAATGCCCAGGACACCCGGAACACCCGTGTCGATAGCTTCAGCAACCGCAGCTAAGCCCTGATAAATTACTTCCAGGTCATCGCTGATCAGGGTGGGCAGCAGTCCGGTCGTGCCAAATTGCTGATGCGCTTCGGCGATGGTGCGAATACCCGCAACGCTGGGTGTTTCGTTGAACAGCACACCTCCGCCGCCATTGACCTGGGTATCGATAAATCCGGGCAGCAGACAGCCACCGGCAAGATCCACGATTTCCGCCCTCGCGGGTAACGCGCCGTGATCGGCCTGCACTCCGGAGATTCGGCCGTCCCGTACCGATACGGCCAGGCCTTCCTGGAGTCGCCCCTCTGCCAGCACTTTGCCATTCACATAAACAGTTTCAGCCACGGAGTAATCCTTCCGGCCCCTACAGGGTCGATGTCACTTTGTTCAGAAAAGGCGGATTGTCGGGATCCAGGCCCAGTCGCACGGAAAGCTCATTGGCCATGCGGTAGAAGCCCTGGATTCGCAGGATGGGCTCGATGACGGGATGCCCCTGCGGCGCCGGCAGGTTGATGGCGTCTTTGTGCTGTACGCCTGCGGTAATCAGCTTTACATCGCGACGCGCCAGGTCATCTACCAGTTCGGAAATTCCAGCATGACATGCGTCATTCTGCGCCAGTACCAGCACCGGAAAACCGCTGCGGGCTATGGTTACCGGCCCGTGCAACACTTCGGCCGAGCTGAAAGCCTCGGCGTGCAATCCGCAAACTTCCTTCAGCTTGAGTGCCGCTTCATAGGCAATCCCCAGGCCCAGGCCGCGACCCAGCACGAACAGGTCCTGGGTGCCGGCGATGGTCTCTACCGCGGACGACCAGTCGCTTTCCCATGCCTGTTGCAGCAATTCGGGCGCCTGATGCAGGGCGGTCTTGAGTTCATTATCCTCCAGCCAATGGCTGAGAATCTGCAGCACCGCGGTCAGTGATCCGATAAATGACTTGGTCGCAGCCACACTTGTTTCGGGTCCTGCACGGAGCTCCACGACCTCGTGGGCCAAGTTGGCCAGCGGCGAATCGGCTACGTTCACCAGGACCACGACAAAGGCCCCGGCCTCGCGGGCGGCTTCGGCAACAGCCAGCAGATCCGGGCTGGCGCCAGATTGCGAAATCAGCAGGCAAACGCTTCGGTCCAGGCACATTTTTGTTCCGTACACGGACACGACAGAGGGGCCCGAAGAGGAAGTGACCAGGCCGGTGTGCGTTTCCAGCAAATACTTGGCATAACAAGCTGCATGATCGGAACTTCCACGGGCCACCGTGGTAATGAATCGGGGGTTCAGCTCCCGCAATTTACGACCGATGCGCGCTACCGCTTCAGCATTAAGGTCCAGTTGTCGCTGCACCGTGCCGGCGGCCTCGGCAGCCTCCCGGAACATACGCGTGGATGTTGCTTCAATCATCATGCGCAGCCGTTAGTTTGAAACGCTCAATTCGGCGACGAAGTCGTAGGTATCACCCCGGTACCAGGACTGCGAAAACTCGATAGCCACACCGTTATTGTTGAAGCCCAGTCGCTCGACCAGCAGGCCGGCGTCTCCTGCCATTGCACCCAGTAAGTCGGCCTGGTCCTCGTTCAGGATCAGGGCGCTCAGCCGTTGCAACGCCCGTACGGGCCGGTTTCCTGTCTCCTTCAAAGCCGCATACAGCGAATGTTGCACGGCATCTATAGAATGCAGGCATTCGGCGAGAATCGTTGTATTCTCAATCGACATGGGCGAGTCATCCGCCAGCCGCAAGCGACTGAAGCGGTAAACCGCGGTGCCCGGGCTGGCCCGCAAGGCAAGCGCTTCTTCCGGCCGCACCTTACCTTCCGAACGGCTGATCCACCGGCTACTCGCCGTCATGCCGCGGGACGCCATTTCCTCAGTGAATGACGTCAGCTGCGCAAAGTTTTTCTCGACCTTGGACCGGACAAAATTGCCCGAACCATGATGGGTGTCGAGAACATGCTCGGCGACCAGGCCACTGATGGCCTTGCGGATCGTGATCCGTGATACGCCGAACAGCTCGGCCAACTCACGTTCTGGCGGTAGCGCATCGTTCGGTTTCAGCACGCGGCTGGCGATGGCTTCGCGTATGGCGTTTTGCACCTGGCGGTACAAGGGTTGACGGCCGTCCTTGCCCAGCGGATGGAATACGCCTGACAAAGAAGCGGTTGGTATTGTTTCTGATTCATCTCTCACAGACATACTATAACCAATATAGAACCAATAAAGCCAACGTTAAATTTGCGTTTTTTTGTAAATAATTATTTATATCTTTTATATCAATTACCTATATGATTTCTTGATAATTTTTTGCTTTTTATGCTGGAAATTGGTCTTAATTGGTAATATAGTGACCTTCATTGGTAATGACCAATATGTGATCCAATAGAGGTCTTATGCATAAACCCATAGAGAAGGCGCACATTATGAAGCTGAAATCTACAACCGTATTAAGCACCGCGATCGCCCTGGCACTCTACGCCAACATGGGGATGTTGCTGGCGCAGGACGCCACTGAGGATGAGAACCAACAGGACGCTACCGAACAGGAGTATGAAAACGTCCTTGAAGAAGTCATGGTTACCGGCATCCGGGGGAGCCTCCAGCGTTCCCTGGTGACCAAACGCGATTCCGACTCACTGGTGGAAGTTATTTCCGCTGAAGACATCGGCAAGATGCCGGACCGGAACATTGCTGACTCATTGCAGCGTGTCCCGGGCGTGACCATCAGTGCCGCGAGCGCCAACGAAGGCGCATTCGACGAAAATGACCGCGTCAGCATGCGCGGCACCAGCCCAAGCTACACACAGACCCTGATCAACGGCCACAACATCGCTTCGGGCGACTGGTTCGTGCTGAACCAGACCGGCACCGTCGGCCGCAGCGTCAGCTACTCACTGCTGCCCTCCGAGCTGGTCGAGCAGATCATCGTGCGCAAAGCCTACGAGGCGAAACTGGTCGAAGGCGGTATCACCGGCAGCGTCGATATCGTCACGCACAGCCCGCTCAACTTCGATGCCGGCATCACGTTCAATGGTAATGTCGGCCTGGTCTATGCAGACCTGCCCGAAGAAACGGACCCGCAGTTGTCCGCCCTGTTCAACTGGAAAAATGAAAACGCCACTTTCGGCCTGATGGTTCAGGCTTTTGCCCAGAAACGTCACCTGCGTCGTGACGGGCAGGAATTGCTCGGTTACAACGTGATGTCCGGGGACGATGCGGCGGCTCAAGCCTATCCTGAGCTCGAAGGCGTACTCTACCCCACGCTGATCGGCTCCGCTCTGTTCGAGCAGAAACGTGAGCGCACCGGCGGTCAGATCACCATGGAATTTGCACCGTTGGACAACCTGACCATCGTACTGGATGCTTTCAAGTCCAAGCTCAAGGCCAGCAACTACAACAGGAACTACATGTTGTGGGGCGCCCGCACCATCCAGGGTGGCGCCGTGCCTGATTCAGATTACGTGGTTCGGGACAACACCCTGGTGGAGGCCAACTTCACCGCGGATCCGACCAAGCAATACGGCATCTACGACCAGATCTCCCGCCCCGGGGACAGGTCTATGTCCAAGTACTTCAGTGCTGATGTCGAGTGGAACGTCAATCAGTTATGGACCACGTGGGTCCAGGCCGGCACTTCCAAGGGTTACGGCAGAACGCCTACCCAGGACGTTGCAGAATGGGATCTCGGCCTGGGCACAGGCGCAGCCTGGCAGTTGAACGGCGTTGGCGCCGCCGACTGGAACCTGGGCAGCACCGACACATCGCAGCCGGGCACCCCGCTTGAAGACGTCAAGCTTGACTGGATCTTCGGCTACCAGGACGTCGACGTCGAAGACAAGGAAAAATGGGCGCAGTGGGACAACAACCTGGTACTGGACAAAGGTGTTCTGTCTTCAATGGACTTTGGTCTGCGCTGGTCGGAGCATGAGCGCAACCTGGATCAGGTTACGGCCCAGGGTCCTGGCTGCATCGACTCCAGCGGTAACGTGGTTGGGTTCGACTGGAGCCAACAGTTCTTCTGCCCGGAAGGCACCCGCTCACCGTTTGATCCGGCCAATTGGCCCAGCGGATATGACCACTATCCCGGAAATTTCGGTAACGGACTCGGCGGCGACTTCCCGACGGACATCTGGTATTACTCGGAAGATCAGCTTGCGGTTTACAACGAGATGACCAATCGCGATCCGGTCAGCCGTTTCTACTACCCCGCTGTGTACGGCCTGAAAGAGAACTCCAATGCAGCCTACGTACAGTTGAATTTCCACGCTGATCGCTGGACCGGTAACCTTGGTCTGCGTTACGTTAAAACCAAGGAAGACGTGACCAACTATGTCAACGCCAGTGCGGAAGACCCGGACGCCATCACCACTTCGGCCTTCGGACCGTATAAAGCGGTGCAGACCAAGAACACTTACAATGACTGGCTGCCCACATTCAACGTTCGTTACGAGCTGAACGACAAAATGGACCTGCGGTTCGCCGCTACCCGCTCGCTGGGACGCCCGGACTACTCCGCCCTGGCGGGCTCAGTCAGCCTGCTGCCCCCTGCAGTTGAAGGCGGAGTCGGCAGCGGTTCAGGCGGCAACCCCGATCTGAAGCCCATCAAGTCGACCAACATCGACCTGACCTGGGAATGGTATTTTGCTGACCGGGCGTTGTTGTCAGCCAGTATCTTCTACATGGATATTGACGACTACATTTCCCTTGGACAGGAAACGAGAAGCATCTTTACGATCGACGAACAACACCCGGAAGGGCAGTTCGTGGATTACCTGCTGACCGTTCCGGTCAACTCCTCCGCCGACGTGACGGGCTTCGAAATCGCCTGGCAGCAGCCGATCGGAGAGAACTGGGGCTTCATGGCGAACTACTCCTATGCAGACGGCGACACCGATGACGGAACGCCCATGCTGGGTACTTCGAAGCATACCTATAACCTCGGCGGCTACTTCGAAACCGACAGGTTTTCAGCCCGGGTTGCGTACAACTACCGCTCGGACTTCTACAGCGGCCTGGACCGGGCGACGGCATTCTTCCAGGATGACGTCAGCAGTCTTGACGCTTCGCTGGGATTCATCATCAACGAGTATTTCACTATCTCTGTTGATGGCCGTAACCTTACCGATGAAAAGATCAAGTACTTCGCCGACAGCAGGGAGCGCCCCCGCTCGATCTACAAGAACGGCCGCCAGTACTATCTAAACCTGAGGTTTTACTTCTAATTACATGGTGTAGCTTTATTTGTGCCCGTGGGCCCGTGTTATGCGGGCCCTTTTTTTACCACTTTTGTTAGGATGCTGATGATGCGTTTCCTGATCGCCCTGCTGTACCTGGCTGCTGCAACTCCCGCTTTTGCGGAATTCGCGCTGCTGCCTGAGCCACTTCTGGTCGAAGACCGCGACGCTGGAATCAGCCTGCGAAACGGTGACTCGATGGCAGTTGAAGGCGGCGGCGCATTGGACGAGGCGGCGTGGATCGCCAGCCTGGTCCGTGAGCACACCGGGCTGTCTATCAGCGCCGAAGCATCAAGCGACGAGAACGCGAAGATCAGGATTACAAGGCCAGATGCTTCACAGTTGGAAGAAGCCTTTGAAGAGGCTGGCCTGGCCAGGCCCGGTCGAATCCAGGAGGCGTACCGCCTGCGGATCGGCCCGGACGGCATAGTGCTGGACAGTGGCGGGCCGGCAGGCCGGTTTTACGGCCTGACCACGCTGTGGCAGATTCTGACCGCCGACAGGAATACTCCCGGCAACCTGCCGGGCCTCGACGTTTTCGATGCGCCGGAATTTCCCTGGCGTGGCCTGATGCTGGACTCTGCACGCCACATGCAATCGGTCGGATTCATCAAACGCTACCTGGACTGGATGTCGCTGCACAAACTGAACGTATTTCACTGGCACCTCACCGACGACCAGGCCTGGCGCCTTGAGATCAAGGCCTGGCCGAAGCTTGCAAAAGTGGGAGGCTACCGGGTGCCGGCAGGCGCGGCGCCCGCAGCGGACATCGATCCGGAAACTGGCAAGCCGAGGCTATATGGCGGCTATTACTCTCAGGAAGATGTCATTGAGATAGTCCGCCACGCAACCGCGCGCCATATCACCGTGGTGCCTGAAATCGATGTCCCCGGCCACGCCACGGCGGCAATTGCAGCTTACCCGGAACTGGGAGTCGATGGTTTCAAGGTTGAAAGCGTATCGGCCGACTGGGGGATCTTCGACAATGTATTCAACCTCGAAGAATCCACTTTTGAATTTCTCGAGACTGTACTGGCTGAGGTGGTCAGTCTCTTTCCATCCACGTTCATCCACCTGGGCGGTGACGAAGTCAGTCTTGATCAGTGGCAATCTTCCAAGCGGATCGCACTGCGGATGGAAGAATTGGGAATCAAAGACTTCCAGTCGCTGCAAAATTACTACGTAGAACGGCTTCAAATTTTTCTTGACCAACACGACCGGCGTGTGATCGGTTGGGACGAGATCCTGGAAAGCGACCTGCCTCCGCGCGCGGCAGTCATGTCCTGGCGCGGAATCGAGGGAGCGGTGGAGGCAGCGGAAAAAGGTCACCAGGCCGTGCTGTCGCCGGCCCCTGTCCTCTACCTGGACCACATTCAGACCTCCGCTGCAGACGCTCCACCTGGACGCGGCGGCGTAATTACGACTCGTGATATCTATGAATTCGATGTTCTTCCCGAAACGCTTGCCGAGAACAGAGAATACCTTCTGGGCGTGCAGGCAAACCTCTGGACCGAGCATGTCCGCACCGAGGACCGTGCAGCTTACATGACCTGGCCAAGGGCGGTTGCCGTGTCCGAACTTGGCTGGAGCGCTCCGGGTACACGTAACTGGGACAGATTTGCCGCCAGGCTGCCGGCGCATGTCACGCGACTGCAAAAGCTCGGGATACCCGCCGCGACCGATGAGAATGCCTTGTACGGAAAGACACTCCCCGGCCCGACTGATCCCGCAGAAGGCCCAGTCCGGCGCGAAGACAGGGAACTGGAGCTGTGCTCGAGCGCCATCGTGCTGGCACTCGAAGATGACGCCCCGTTGCAGGGAGCAAAGGCTTCTTTCCTGGTGGATATCCAGAACCCCTGCTGGATCTGGCGTAACGCCGACCTGGCCGGGGTCGCTTCAATATCGGCTTCGGTTGGTCAACTGCCGTTCAATTTCCAGATTGGAGACGCAATCAACTCCGTCGTGGTGGAGTCGCCAGCGGCCGGCGCTGAAGCGTTACTGGTGAAGCTCGGAGCGTGTGACGGCCCGGTGATTGCCACACTCCCCCTCGCGCCAGCAATACATGAACAGGCGGTCACCAGGCTACCCGCAGCCGCTATCGAAGCAGGCAGCGTACTGCCGGAAGAAGCCGACCTTTGCTTCATTTTCACCCGAAAAGGTTATGAGCCGATATGGGCCATCGACTGGGTCCAGTTGGAGCGGGAGGGCAACTGATGGCAGACCCAGGGAACAAGTTGACCGTCGGGTCACCACTAAGTGGCTGGTGCGCCTCGCTTGAAGACAGTCCGGACCCTGTGTTCAGCGGCCGGATACTGGGTGACGGTGTGTCCATAGACCCGACCGCTGGCGAAGTCAGGGCCCCATTCGACGGTGAAGTGCTGACCGTGCCGGATAGCCGGCATGCAATCAACCTGCGGGCAGACAACGGGGCGGAGTTCCTGGTACACGTCGGCATCGACAGTGTCGGTATGAATGGTGAGGGTTTTGAGGCCCTGGTACAGGCCGGCGACCGGGTGGAGCACGGCCAGTTGCTGCTCACCTTCGACCTGGAAAAAGTGATGCGCGGCGCCTCCAGCCTGAGAACACCCGTGCTGCTGCTGCAGTCCGACCGGTTCAGCATTGAGGGTCTGCGCCCTGACGGCCCGGTCGGGTTTGGCGATGTGCTGTTCGAAGTAGAGTCCCGGCAGCAGGATGAACGGCAACAGGAAACGGAATCGGCCGGGGACGGTCCGGCGATTTCACGAACCGTTGCCGTTGGACTGGAACACGGCATCCATGCACGGCCGGCAGCGGCCCTGATCGAAAAAATCAAGCCGCTGAATGCTGAAGTGAGCTGCGAGCACGGTGACCGTCCCCCGGCAAATGCCCGCAGCGCGGTCGCCCTGATGTCCCTGGATGTGAATTACGGCAGTCGTATTACGGTCAGCGCCAGCGGGCCTGATGCGGAAGAGGCGATGGATCGGGTTATAGCAGCGCTGCACCCCCTGGATGACTCGGCCGTCCAGGCGTTGCAGGAACATGCTGGCGTCCCTGAACCCGTCACGGCCCGGAACCTTCCGGATTCGCTGACCGAAGGGGCCGTGATCAAAGCCCAGTGTGCCAGCCCCGGCCTGGCCCGCGGAGCAGCTTTTGTGCTGAATTCCGCAGAAGAACTCCCCGATTACTCTGCGGGCAATGCCACAGAAGAAAAGGCTGCGCTGAATGAAGCGCTGGACAAGGTTCACCAGCACCTGGGGCGCCTGGCGAAAGGCGAAGGCACCGGTGCCGAGATTGCAGCCGCCCACCTGGCCTTGCTGGACGATCCGATGGTCACCGGACCGGCATGGCAGCACATAGCACACGGGGAAAGCGCCCCGCTGGCATGGAAGAAGTCGATCGGCCAGGCAATTGACTCCCTCGGCCAGGCCGCTGATCCCCGGATCAGGGAGCGCGCGGACGACCTGCGGGATATAGATCTTCGGGTGCAACGTGCCCTGGCCGGACAGGATCCTGACCAGGGCCTCGACATTCCGGACGACAGTATCGTCATCGCCGACAACTTGCTGCCTTCCCAATTGATGGAACTCGACCGGGACCGCGTGCGTGGAATTTGCCTCGCGGCCGGCGGCACCACCTCCCACGTCGCCATCCTGGCTATTTCGTTGGAACTTCCGATGCTGGTGGCGGCAGGGCCTGAACTGCTGTCAATTTCCAATGGCAGCGCCTTGCTGCTGGACGGGGAACTGGGCGAGATCGTTTATTGCCCGGACGAGGACAGCGCCACTAACTTCGAAAACCGCCTGGCCCGGGACCGGGCGCAGCGGCAGTCAGAGCAGGAAGCCGCGTATGATGAGTGCCGCACCCGGGATGGTGCGCTGATCCATGTCCTGGCAAATATCGGCTCCGTCCAGGATGCCCTGGCCGCGGTCAATGCCGGAGCGGAGGGCTGTGGCCTGCTGCGCACCGAATTCGCCTTCATGGATAGGAACCGTGCGCCAGACGCCGCAGAGCAACTGGCCATCTACTCACAGATTTCAGACGTTCTTGGAGCACGCCCGCTGGTCATACGCACGCTGGACGCGGGCGGTGACAAACCGATTCCGTACATTGATCAACCGGCCGAGGAAAACCCGGCGCTGGGCGTGCGTGGTATCCGCCTGAGCCTGGAAAATGAATCGCTGCTCGATTGCCAGTTACAAGCGCTGGTTGACCTGGACCATTCTGTACCGTTGCAAGTGATGATCCCGATGATCACATCGGTTCACGAGGTGCGGGCAGTGCGGCAGCGCATGGAAGCGCTCAGCGAACGACGCCCTGATGGCACCACGATTCGGCTGGGGGTAATGATCGAGACACCGGCGGCAGCCCTGATTGCCGATCGCCTGGCGGCAGAAGTCGATTTCTTTTCGATCGGCACCAACGACCTGACCCAGTACACACTGTGCATGGACCGCGGCGAGCCGCGGCTTGCCGGGCGACTGGATGTACTGCATCCGGCAGTTCTCAGGATGATAAAGCTGACGGTAGACGCGGCGTGCGCCGCCGGCATACCGGTCACCGTTTGCGGGGGCGCGGCCGGGGATCCAATGGCCGCGCCGGTGTTGCTCGGCCTGGGCGTGCGGGAACTTTCAATGCCGGGCAGCCTGATCGCAAGGCAGAAGGCCCGCTTGCGCAAGCTGAGCCTGGAAACCTGCGAAAGCCTCGCCGAACGCGCGCTGGGCATGGAATCCGCCCGAGAGGTCAGGTCCATGATGCGTGAATTTATACTGGCGCCCACAATGCAGAAAAACGGGGAAAAGATATGAAAAAATTTTTTCCAGCCATTCAGAAACTCGGCCGCTCACTCATGCTGCCCATCGCGGTGCTGCCGGTGGCGGGCCTGCTGTTGCGCCTGGGCCAGCCCGACCTGCTGGACATGCCTTACGTTGCAGCGGCGGGAAATGCGGTATTTGCCAACCTGGGGCTGCTGTTTGCCATCGGGGTTGCCGTGGGGCTTGCCCGTGGCAATAACGGGGCCGCAGGCCTGGCCGCCGTGGTAGCCTACCTGGTCACTACCGAGGGCGCCAAACTGCTGATTGCCGTGCCAGATGCGGAACTGGCAGAAGCCAGTGGCCGCATGGCCGAACTGCTGAGCAGTGCTTACAAAGACGCCGCCATCGCCAAGCTGAGCGTACCCGCCGGTCTGATCTGCGGCATCATGGCCGGGGCTTTCTACAACCGATTCAGCGACATACGGCTGCCGGATTACCTGGCCTTCTTCGCCGGCCGCCGCTTCGTTCCTATTGTCAGCGGATTCACCGCGTTATTGCTGGCCGCAGTATTCGGTTTCGGCTGGCCAGTACTGGAATCCGGCATGAACGCGCTCAGCGAAGGCGTGGTCCAGGCAGGTGGTGTCGGCCTGTTCATCTACGGCCTGCTCAACCGGTTGCTGATCATCACGGGCCTGCACCACATATTGAACAACATCGCCTGGTTCATCGTGGGAGATTATGAGGGCTATACCGGGGATCTGCGGCGGTTCTTCGCCGGCGATCCGACCGCTGGTGCCTTCATGACCGGATTTTTCCCGGTGATGATGTTCGGCCTGCCGGCAGCCTGCCTGGCGATGTACCATTGCGCCCGGAAAAACCAGCGCAAAGCCGTGGGTGGACTGCTGCTGTCCATGGGTCTGACCTCGTTTTTGACCGGCATCACCGAACCGATCGAGTTCACTTTCATGTTCCTCGCCCCGGCGCTGTACGCGATTCACGCCGGACTGACCGGCGTGTCGATGGCGGTGATGGACTGGCTGGGCGCGCGCCAGGGTTTCGGCTTTTCCGCCGGCCTGTTCGATTACGTGCTGAATTATTCCCGTGCAACCAAACCGCTTCTTGTCCTTGCTTTCGGCGCCGTGTATTTCGTTATTTACTACTTCCTGTTCCGCTGGTTTATTGTGCGGTTCAACGTACCCACGCCCGGGCGGAGCGAGGCAGGGTCTGCAAATACAATCGTTGCGGAAGCCGGAAGTGACGAAGAGGCTGCCGGACTGATCACCGCGCTGGGCGGAGCCGATAACCTGGTGGAAATCGACGCCTGTACCACTCGCCTGAGATTGAGAATCAGGGACCAGGACCTGGTGGATGAGGTTTCCCTCAAGTCCCTGGGTGCCTCCGGTATTTTGCGCCCGACAGCTGAGACGCTGCAGGTGGTGATCGGCCTGCGCGCAGACGAAATCGCCAGCAATATGCAGAAACTCGCCGGCACCGCCCGGCCTGCTTCCGAATCGGGGGGTTCTCCGTCAACTCACCGGACAGCCGTGAAAACGGGAGTTATGCCGGCTTCACTGGCGGGGTCCTTGCTGACTGCGCTGGGTGGCGCCGGAAACGTCAGGCAGGTCGAAGCTTTTGGCCCCCGCTTGTCACTGTTGCTCGACAAGCCGGAATCCATCGAGGTCAGTGCACTGAAATCGGACGGTTTCCGGGGGTGCGTAGATCTCGGTGGCGGCAGGGTCCAGGTGCTCGCCGATGGTGACCTGGAACGGGTGGCTCAGGAACTGAAGAACATGCTGTAAGGTGAATCCGGCTTGGCCAATGGGTATCTGGAAGACGGCCGGCATCAGCTGGCCTGCCGCCATTCCCCGGGCTCAAGGTCACCCAGGCTCCAGTCACCTACCCTTACCCGTATCAAGCGTAAAGTCGGAATTCCAACAGCTGCCGTCATCCGCCGCACCTGCCGGTTGCGGCCCTCACTGATGGTCAGCTCGATCCAGCTTGTCGGAATGGCGGCCCGGTAGCGGATCGGGGGGTCACGCGGCCACAGGTCAGCCGGCTCATCGATCAGCGTAACTTTTGCCGGACGCGTTTCGCCATCTTTCAGGACGACGCCTCCGCGTAATTGCTCCAACGCCCCCGGGGAACGTTTACCCTCGACCTGGGCCAGGTAGGTTTTCTCCAACTTGAATCGCGGATGGGTAATCTGTTGCACCAGTTTACCGCTGTCGCTCAGCACCAACAGGCCCTCGGAGTCATAGTCCAGGCGGCCGGCCACGCGAAGGGACGAATCATCGAAGTAGCGGCTCAGGGTGACCTTGTCGCCGCTTTCGCGAAATTGTGACATGACCCGGTAGGGTTTGTTGAACAAAACAATTTTTGGCACCGGACTACTCTGCCAACTCTTCAGGGAGGTCTGAGGGAATGTCCCGGAATAAATTTTTCATGTCCTCATTATCGCGGCACCGCTCCAACCCCACAATCGATACCGACATGCACTAATATCTACACCATGTCTGGCTGCTCTGCATTGGTCGCGTGACCGAAATCTTCACTCAAAACCAGGAATTACTCTGGATCCTCACGGTATTCCTGGACCTTGGGTTCGCCATCCTCTGCTACCGCCTGTTCGGCCGCACCGGGCTGTACGGCGTGGTGATCTTCAGCCTGCTGCTGGCCAACATCATGGGGCCGAAGCTGACGGTGGTATGGGGGCTACAGACCAGCATGGGCGTGATCCTTTACTCCAGCATTTTCTTCGCCACTGACCTGCTCAGCGAAAAATACGGGCAGAAAGAAGCGCAAAAGGCCGTCATGCTCGGTTTTTTTGTCAGTGTCGCGTTGGTTGTGATGACGCAGATCAGCATGCTGTACCTGCCCTCCACCCTGCCACAGACTTCCGTTTTCGCGCGGTCGGTGCACGAGGCGACGGTGACGCTGTTCGACTACACGCCGCGCTTCGTGTTCGGGTCCCTGCTGGCCTACCTGATCAGCCAGTCTTTTGATGTCTGGGTGTTCCACAAGATTCGCAATGCCACCAACGGCCGGTATCTGTGGCTTCGCAACACGGGTTCCACCCTGCTCTCACAGGCCATTGATACGCTGATTTACGGGCTGGTGGTGTGGTGGGGGCTGGTGGACCTGGTCACCGCATTGCAACTGGCCGGTGCCAAGTACATCTTCAAATTCGTGATCGCGGTGGTCGACACGCCGTTCATTTACCTGGCTTGCCGCTGGAAGGTGCGCCCGGAACCTTCGTCCGGACGCACCGCTTGATTCAGGGCGTATACCAGATAGGCGACGTGTAGGCCCGTTCCTGGCCCGTTGTTTCGGCTTCCGGCGGCAGGTCGATGCCATACCGGAACGCGTCATAGACCACCCAGCGCGGCGTAGGAATCTCAAGCACCCGGGCGTAGTAAAACGCTTTCAGTTTCGGATCGAAGTCCGGATCAGTCCAGACCGTGCCCAGCTCGGAAGCGCCAATCGTATTGCTCCAGTTGGCCGAATCGATGTCCACCGTATTGCCCACCGGGGGTAATTTGCCGTTACCGTCCTGTTCGCGATCGCCTGACCAGGCCACGTCATAAACCTTCTCATGCGTATTCCCCTTCGCATCCAGCCAGCCCTTGACGATCTGGATGCGATCAAGATTGGCGCCAATCGGGTCCCGCAAAGCGTAAACCATGAATGTGGGTGCACCATCACCATCGTTAGCCGGCAAATCACCGCCCATCGGTACGCCCTTTTCATAGCCCCGGAAGGCCGGCGCCCGGCTGTTGAAGTCCTCAGCGACAAAGTCCCAGCCGCCAAAGAACCGCACCATCATGCGCGGACCCGTGGTGCCATAGACTTCCTTGCGTTTCATTGCGTCCCAGATGGCGGCGCGGGTATTTTCTTTGGCCCAGACACCGGTATAACCGGAAGAAACCAGCTTGTAGCCCTCAATCACCCCATTTTCGTTCTTCATGAACGCATGCTGCATCCGATTTGGGCTGGGCTCGGCATTGGTGGCTTTGCCAAAAAAATTCTCTTCTTCAGCTGTCGACAGCGCGGTATGGCTATCGGTGGAACCGATCATGCCGAACTTGTACGGATTGGTTCCCAGTTTTTCCTCCAGCACCAGACCGTTTTTCAGGGCTTCGCGAGCGTACTCGTATTGCAGCATGTCGTCCTGTTTCACCGCAGAAACATCCAGGTTACCGACATCCCAGGTCTCGTAATCGGCAAACTCATCGTCCGGCGACAACAGGGGGTGAGTTTCGCCGTCACCCTTGATCTGCGTTACTTCGTACATGGGTTCCCAGCGGGCCCGCAATTCAACATAGTTCCGGTCGATTTTCTTGCCGGTGAACTGTTTGTCCATCGGGAACATGATGCCGTTTGACAGGTTGCCGTTATGGGCCAGTGCCAGCGCCGAGCCGCCGGTTTTGGTCTCGTAATTCTCCAGATAGGCATAAAGATCCAGCGGGTCTATCGAACCGACCGGTTCCTGCGTGGTGTAAGGCACAACCTGGCCGGCCTTGTCACGACCTTCACGGAATATGACGTTGCGGTGCAGGTTGTTTCCCATATACAACGAGGTCCACTCGAAACCGATGAAAGTAGTGAAGGTTCCCGGGTCGTTAAACCGTTCCGCTGCATCCACCACCTTGTCCCAGATCGTGCGGTAGGTTTTCCCGCCGGGTGAGTATTCAGCCATCATTTCCGGGTCGATCTTGCCCTGGGAAAATGTGCCGATCAGCGACAGAGCGGCCTGGGCAGAGGCTTCACCACCCTTCTGCAAGCCTTCGTACCAGGGCTTGGCCTGGTCGAATTTGAGAATGGCCGGATTTCCTGCAGCCAGGTCGTTGAAGAAACCCATACCGTCGGAGTGGTCGGCAATCACCAGCCAGTCGAGCGGCCGTCCCAGCCGGACCGGCTGACCGGTACTGGCGACGACTTCGTCGCCGCGGGCAAACTCATAGGCATCATCCAGCCCCAGGCGCGCGCCGAACAGGCCAGCATCCATCGACAGCCCGGTGTGCAGATGGGTATCACCCCAGAAGACCTGGTCCGGGAAGCTTCGCTCGGCATATGGAGAATAGGCTTTGCCTGGATAGAGGTTGGAAAGGGATTCTTTGGACGGCGTGATCTGGGCGTTTGCCGCGGCGCAAACCGCCAGCGACAGGGCGGCACAAAGTACGCCTGTTTTCGAAATCTGGAACATGACGGAATCTCCTGAAGCGAGAGAAAAACCGGCGCAGCCGGTAAACCAAGAGCTCACCCACCAGAATACGCCTGCCAGGTGGGAAATTAAAGCAGCAACAACCGCCTTATGGACGTGCCCTATTTCGCCGCGAACTGATGAACCCGAACCACGGACCCAGCAGTGCAAACACGAACCCCGACCAGGGAACAATTCTTTCCGGCACCAGCGAAGCCATAACGATGGATAAGGCTCCGATCACTGCTGCACCCAGCCATAGCACTTGAATGGTTCGGGTGTCGTGCAGTTCGGCGCTATTCAGCCGTAATTCGTGTTCCAGCGAGGCGACGTAGCGATACATCGACACAAAAACCAGGCAGAGGGCGACGAAGCCAATTCCCAGGAATATGAACATGAATCTCAGTTCTTCAAGTAAATCAATCGTGAAGTTCGACGGAAGATAACCGCCGGTGAACCACGAAAACATACCACCAGCCATGACCCTCATGGGATATACGTAGATCAGGACGACAATCAGCAGGGCTGCACTGAGCATCACTGTTTTGCTTGTATCCAGCCCAAATCGCCGGCTCCAGAGATTGTGCGTATGCCAGATCCACACCAACTGGATGACCGCTACGATAAAAGCCGGAATGCTCTTGATGGCCAGGACCATTTCCTTAAAGTTGGTGGGAATGGCGTCGAAGGAAATCACCAGCATGGTGACCGCAAAGGCAAATGCTGCGTCAACGAACACTTCGATGCGGGTCATCTCCAGGCCGCGCATGCGAAAAACGCCCTCTACCGGACAACTGTCAACGAATTCCTGGGTCAATGGCGTCATGATCGATGGTCATTGTGCCACAGGACCGGAACAGGCTGTTGTCCCGGAAGTCATGCGGTGAACCGTACTGATATCAGCCCAGTCCGAATCCATCCCCGGCTCTTCTGAGCTACAATTTCTCTATGAAAACCTCAGCCATTTTATCCCTGTTCATCGCCCTGCCCCTGTTTGCCGAAGAAACGTCCGTCAGCCGCTTATCCCAGGTCAGGGATTCCTATCCCCAGCTGTCGCCCGACGGCAGCCAGATCGTTTTCCAGTCCAATCGCAATGGCACTAACCAGGTCTGGCTGATGAACCGGGATGGTTCCGGCCTGGTACAAATTACCGATGTGCCAGGGGAGGGCGCTGAAACGCCGGTCTGGTCGCCGGATGGCGAGTGGATTGCCTACGCAGCGTACCTGGGTGAAAACAACAACGATGTGTTCGTGATGAAACGGGACGGGACCGGTAACCGGCAGATCACCTCGGGGCCGGGTTACGATGGCCATCCCCACTGGTCCGCAGACGGCCAGCGCATCGTGATCAATTCGGACCGGGATACCCCTGATCACTCGGTCCCATGGAATCGCCGCTTTCATGATATCTGGTCTATCCGACCGGATGGCAGTGATGCCCGTAAACACACCCATTGCGAGGGGGTGTGCACCTTCGGCAGTTTTTCTCCGGACGGTAAGCAGTTGCTCTTCCGCAAAGTGGATGTTGCCCAGGGCCTGAACTGGGCGCTTGAGGTCATCGAAAAGAACTCTGAAATCTACATCTCGGATCTCGATGGCAACAATGCCCGGGTGCTGGCATCGCACCCGGCCTTCGACGGCTGGCCTTTGTGGTCGCCGGATGGGGCGTGGATCGTATTTGCCTCCAACCGGGCCGGACCCGCCTTGACGGGTCAGTTGTGGATGGTCAAACCCGACGGTCAGGACCTGAGGCAGGTCACCCACGGCGATTGGGGCCACGCCCAGCCTGCCTTTACAGCAGACGGTAAAGCCCTGACGGCATATCGTTTCCAGGAATTCACAGATCATGAGTACGGCGGCATCGCTATATTTTCTTTATCATCTTTCTCTCACTGATTAAAACGTGATATTTGCGTGATTACTCACACATATGTTATGCTTTGATCATGGATACCCACAAAAGCAAGGAACAACAACTCGCGCTGGCGTTTGCTACCGCGTGGCACCGCCTGGAAAAGCGCCTGGATGGCAGCCTCGGCGCCATTCGCGGTATCAGCCTGGCTGAATACCGATTGCTGCGAGCACTGGCGGATGCACCCAGCGCCTGGGCCAGCCGGGTGGACCTGGCTCAAACCGTGGGGCTGACGCCCTCCGGTGTGACCCGGGCACTCCGCCCGATGGAAAAGCTGGGGATGGTATCAACCGCGAAGAGTAAACGGGATGCACGACTGGCCCTGGCCACCCTGACACCGGCCGGTAAAGAACTGGTGGAAGACGCCGCCACCGTCGTTAACGACGTCATGACTTCAGTGATCGAGCGCTCTCCCCGCGCCCAGGCGCAATTGAACGAGGTGATCGAATGGCTCGAGGAGTTTGGCCGCTAAGCGGCAATGGCTATTCGATCCGGTCGAGGATGGCCTGAAATCGCGGCAGCTGCCTGAGAGAATCCAGGTCGCTGTCAGTTTCCAGCCAGGCTTTATCGCCCCAGCCTTTGTCCACGGCGCGCTCCAGCAATTCCAGTGCCTTGTCGACGTCGCCTGCGTGCGTATAAAAGCAAGCGACATTATACAACACAACGGGTTCGTCCTGGTCCTGACCCAGAGCCCGTTCGGCCAGTTCATAGCCTTTTTCGAACTCACCCACACAACACAGATTCTGCGCGCAGGAATAAAGCGCCCGGGTATCGTGCGGATTCATTTCAAGGTGCTTCTGGAGTGCACTCAAAGCCTGCAGCCTGACCTTCATTTCATCGTGTTTGCGGTTCAGGGACGCGTAGCACTGGGCCATGAACAGCGGCGCGGCATAATCTGCCGGATTCACTTCCATGGCGCGCCTATAGTGCTCTATCGCCTGCTCGAACTTGCCTTGCGAAGATTTTGCCAGGCCCGAGTAATAGTGCGCTTCCCACAGTTTCGGGTTCAGCCGGAAGGCTTCCTTGAACTCGGTCTCGGCCTCTTCATATCGCTCGTTGATGAACAGTGAAAGGCCTCTCGAAGCGTGCGCTTCCGCCGAATCGGGGTCCAGCTCCACCGCACGTTTGCTGGCTTCCTCGGCCTTCGCCAGGTTTTCCGCCGAGGCATCAGCGTAGCGATACAGGTGGGAATAAGCGTCTGCCATGCCGGCATAGGCCAGGGCGTATTTCTCATCCAGGTCGATGGCCTGCTGGTACATGCGAATGGCATGTTCATAATCGCGCTGCGACATCGAATACATGAAGCTGCGGCCGCGCAAATAATGATCGTAAGCATCGGCATCGGAAGTGGCGACGAACTGGATGGACCGCCGTTCCTTGGGCGTCAGCGTCATTTTCAGGGCGTCCACGATACTCTGCGCGATATCATCCTGAATCGCAAAAACGTCCTTGAACTCGCGGTCATAGGTTTCAGACCACAGGTGCTTGTCTGAAACCGCATCGATCAACTGCGCGGTAATCCGGACACGACCGCCGGCCTGTCGAACACTGCCTTCGAGCACGGTCGCGACATCCAGTTCACTGGCTACCGTGGGAATGTTGACTTCCTTGCCCTTGAATACAAAAGAAGAGGTGCGCGAGGCGACTTTAAGCTGGGGCAGTTTCACCAGCAGGTTGAGAATCTCTTCGGCGATGCCATCGCTGAAATACTCATTCTCCGTGTCGCCGCTCATGTTCACGAACGGCAGAACTGCGATCGAATGTTCATCCACCGGGGCACTTTTCCGGACGGCTACCGGCTCGGGTTCCGATTCTGGAACAGGTTGATCCGAGGGCTCGGCAATTTCAACTTTACCCGCTGCAACCGGGGACTCAGCCTCATCAGGGCCGGTGCGGGTAACTCCACCGGGCCCGAGATCAAAGGCCCAGGCCATCACCACCGCGATTGGAAACCCCAATGCCACCAGCACAATAACCAGCGTGGGTGCCCACTCCGGCAAATTCAGGCCAGGCAGAACCGTTGATGACACCTCAATCACGATCCAGCCGACGATGGCATAGAGCGCAATGACCCGAAACACCCGGCGACGCTTTAATTCTGCAATGAACCCTGAAATGGCTAACTCCTTGTTTCGCCAAACCCCGTAAGGTGATGAATGTACCACAAAGCCCGCAACTGCAACGGTGACGGGCATATTTTGCCACAACAGTCATTCTCATCTGTTAATTTATAGGATCAAAGTTTACGCGTCCGGGAGACTGACATGTCAAAACACACCGAAAAAGAAACCCTGGGAAACTCCATTGACCAGGACCGCAGAACGCTGCTGGCTGCAGCCGGAGCAGGGGTGTTGACTGCCACTTTCGGCGGAGCGTCATTGGCCGCGGCTGGCAAGTCCCTGCGCTGGGGCATCGTCGGTACCGGCGGCATTGCCAACTCCATGGCGCCACGGATCACGCAGGCAGATCATGCCAAACTGGCCGCTGTTTCCAGCCGCCGGATGGAAAGCGCCGAAGCATTCGCCGGCAAGCACTCGGTCGGCAAAGCTTTCGATTCATGGGCAGACATGCTGGCCTGGGACGGTGTCGATGCCATCTACATCGCCACCCCCACCAGTGTGCGCGAGGAAATAGGAATTGCGGCCGCCAACGCGGGCAAGCACGTGCTGGGCGAAAAGCCCTTCGCCAACCTGGCGTCACTGCAGCGCATCACTGCGGCCTGTCGCGATAATGGCGTGGGTTTCATGGACGGTACGCATTTCCCGCACCACCCGCGCACCGCGCAAATCAAGGCGGTGATGGCTGACAAGGTAGGCTGGCCGTGGTCGGTAGCGTCTGCTTTCCAATTCGGGCTGACCGATATGAACAACATCCGGATGAATCCGAAGCTGGAGCCTTACGGAGCAATCGGCGACGCCGGGTGGTACAACATGCGGGCGGCAGCAGAGTACATGCCGATGAACCTGGAAATCGCTTCTGTCGACGCCTATCTGCGGCGAGGTAAAACCGGGGCTGCCGTCAGCGGCAGCGGTGTGATCGTTTTTGAAGACGGATCCACCACCACCTGGAACTGTGGTTTCGAATCCGGCGCGGGCATCATGGACCTGCGCATTTCCGGCGCCAGCGGCGTGATCAAGCTGGACGACTTCCTGTCACAGCGACGCGAAGACAATGCCGGCGTTTACGAATACCGCTCCGGCTGGGGAAATTCCGAAGAAGTGGTGATCGCTTCGGACAAGCCGGGCTCGGCGATGATGTTCCAGGACTTCGCGGGCATGGTGCAAGACCCCGAATGGCGGGAAGCCAGCATCGCGGTCAGTGAGCGCACCCAATACCTGCTGGACGCGATCTGGAATAGTGCAGTGGGAAATGAGTAAACTTAACGCTTAAGTTCGGGCAGCTTTTCCCACTCTTCTTCAGAAATTCCATTCCCCGGAAACCCGGGGTTCTTGAAGGGCCAGTCGGACGCCAGCCAGCTTTTGACGGCATCCGCCAATTCGGTTTCCATGCCGCTGGCCAGTTCGCTTTGCCTGGCCCAGAGATAAACTTCGGCATCAAAGCCTTCTTTGCGGGTAGGGTAAATATAGACACAGCCCAGCACCCGTGATTCGTCCAGGGCCACCACGGTGTAGGCAAAGGAACGGCGGCGCTGGAACTCTTTCTGATGCCAACCCAGGTCGATCAGGTTCTGTTCCAGCGTCAGGCCCTCGGGCCAGCCGGGGCCCCAGATATCATTCAGGTGTTGCTTGCTGCTCATCACGGCATCGTAATCTTTGACCACGTCGTTGACCGTCAGCATGCGCAGGCGGAAGCGCTCTGTTTCCAGGGTT
>JAOUCS010000233.1 GCA_029859645.1 Lysobacterales bacterium
CAAGGGCGCGTCAGGCAGCTGTGCCGGAGCAATGAAGGTGAATTTACCGTGGAAACCGCCAAGTCCATCCTGCGGGCTATTACGACAGCGCCGACACTTCATCGCCAGAGGCATTGCGCCAGTCCCTGCACGCCATCATCGATGACCATCAACGCTTTCCGTACACGTCCTCGGCGACCGACACCTGGGACGTGCTGGAACTGGCCGATGAGCTGCAAGGGAATCCCGGCCGCATCATTACGCTCTATCGTAATGCGGCGTTCGATAAACAAGGCGGCGGCAACAATTTCTACAACCGCGAGCATGTCTGGCCGAAATCCTACGGGTTTCCGGACAATGACAGCAGCATCAACTACCCGTTCACCGACATGCATTCCCTGTTCCTGTCGGATATTGACTACAACTTTGCCCGCTCTAACCATCCTTTCAAATACTGCGATGCAAACTGCCTTGAGTACGTAACGCAGCCCAATGACGGAAGGGGCGGTGCAGGCGGCGGGTATCCCGGCGACTCGAACTGGCAGACAGGCGAGTTTACCGAGGGAACCTGGGAAGTCTGGGGTGGCCGCCGGGGCGACGTGGCGCGGGCCCTGATGTACATGGACGTCCGTTACGAAGGCGGTACCCATGGTGTCACCGCCGCCAGCGAACCCGATCTGATCCTGACCGATGATCTGCAACTGATTGACGACTCACGCACGGGCAACAACGAAGCCACTGGCTACATGGGCATGTTGTCGGTACTGCTGGATTGGCACCGGCAGGATCCGGTCGATTCAGTCGAAATGCAGCACCACGAGACGGTCGCGTCGTTCCAGGGCAATCGCAACCCCTTTATTGACCATCCGGAGTGGGTGTCGTGCGTGTTCGAGGGCCAGTGCGCGTTCAGTATCAACGCCGGCCTGAATGACGCCTGGTATAACCCGGCAACCAACGGGCAGGGTTTCCTGGTGGTCGTTTGGGAGAACATCCAGATGATGTTCGTCGCCTGGTTCACCTATGACGTCGAGCGACCACCGGAGGACGTGAAAGCCATTCTGGGTGAGCCGGGCCATCGCTGGCTGACCGCCCAGGGCCCTTACAACGGCGACACGGCCTTGCTGGATGTCTATGTCACGAGTGGTGGGGTGTTCGACTCTGCAGTGCCGCAGGTGGACCCGCCGGTGAAGGACGGCACCATGCAGCTGAAATTCAGTGACTGCAGTGCCGGGGTGATCACTTACGATATTCCTTCGGTCAACCTTTCAGGTGAAGTGCCTATCGAGCGGATCGTGCAGGACAATGTGGCTTTGTGCGAATCTCTCAACTTACCCAGGTAGCGAATTCATGATCTGCCAGGTGAGTTTCTTGCAGACTGGTAAATAATGATGCCTGCCAATGCAACAGGCAATATTGAAATCAACCCAAAAGACAAATTGCCACCCATGAAAATCAACGCGGCTGATGCGGCAAATGCCGATGCAGCAATAACTGCACCAACCACCCTCGTCTTTCGTGGGACAAGCAAAAGACCTCCCAAAATCTGAACCACGCCAAATACAATGATCAGGCTGGGGCTTAACCCCGCGCCTTGCAAAAATTCCATTTCTTGCGGTGTTTGCATGACTTTGGCCAGGCCGGCCGCGATACTCAGCAGCGTTACAATTGCGATGATCAGGTAACTAACAATTTTCATTTGCCTTCCCCCCTAACCCCGCAAAATGTTCTCAAAAATCTTCCCCCTGGCCAGCTCGTCAATTAATTTGTCCAGGTAACGAACCTTCTGCATCAGCGGATCTTCAATCTCTTCCACGCGCACCCCACACACAACGCCTTTAATCAGCGAGACATTTGGATTGAGCTGAGGCGCCTGGCCAAAGAAGGTCTCGAAGTCGTTCTCGAGTTCTATCTGATGTTCCAGTTCTTCCTGGCTGTAGCCCGTCAGCCAGCGGATGATCTCGTCAACTTGTTCCTTCGTGCGGTCCTTGCTTTCGGCTTTTTGAACATACAGCGGGTAAACGCTGGAGAACTTCATTGTGTAGATGCGATGTTTGGGTTTTGTCATTGAACGGTCGATAAATGCGTGCGAAGAAGTTGTAACGGTAACAGGCGAGGTGTTTACTTGTACATGAGCTTACCTTGGAAATAAATATGCATATTGGGCTTATCGGGGGAATCGGGGTCGCGGCCACCGTGGTTTACTATCAGCGGCTTACCGCCGCGATGGAGGCCAGGGGCGCGCGCTTGCGCCTGACCCTTTCACATGGGGACGTCCATACCCTGATCGCCAACAATCTCGCTGACCTACGGGAACCGCAGGCCGAAATTTTCGCGCGCCAGGTAGACGAACTGAAGGGCGCAGGCGCAGACGTAGCCGCCCTCACATCGTTGGGCGCGCATTACTGTTTCGACGAGCTGGAGGCGCGGTCATCGCTGCCTCTTGTATCCGGAGTAGCCCCTCTCGACAGTTACTTCGCGGCACAGGGTCTGCGGCGCATCGGGCTGTTGGGCACTCGCGTGGTGATGCGCACCCGACTGTACGGCCAACTCCATCAAACCGAGGCCGTAGCGTTG
>JAOUCS010000138.1 GCA_029859645.1 Lysobacterales bacterium
CATCAGCGCCGTTACGTAGATGATGTACATCGTGATCAGTATCAGGCCTTCCGTGCGGGATACGTGGCCATCCAGCGCCACCAGGAATAGCAGAACGGTGGCCCCAAGCAGCACGGAGCCGTGTTTGAGCACGAATGATTTAGGCAAGGTCAGGCAAGAGATCACCGCGCCCAGCCCGAGCACGAACCCGATCTGGGCGATGACGCTGCCTACCGATGATCCGATCACGACGCCTGACGCGTCTTGTCCCATCAGGCCCTTGATGCCTGCATCCACCGCGATTGCCAGCTCCGGAAGGTCGCTGCCGATGGACAGGATCACCAGCCCGACAAAAAATTCGGACAATTGATGCCGGCGCGCAATCGCCAGGGCGCCGCCGATCGTCAGTTCGGTCCCCAGCCATAATCCCGCGATCCCCGCTATGAGTATTACGAAATCCATTGGCGCTATAGCCTAACAGCACTTGCATGTTGGTACAGCCAAAATCGTTGATTGGGCTTTCCGATCAATGAAAAGTGCTGGACAATGGGGGTTGATCCAACGGAAAGTGAGTTATGAAAAACAACGACTGGCAAGAACGAAAAAACCAGGTGTTCGCCCGAGGTATGGGAAACATGCTGCCCGTGTACATCGAAAAGGCACGCAATGCTGAACTGTGGGATGCCGAGGGCAATCGTTACCTGGATTTTGGCGCCGGTATCGCCGTGGTAAACACCGGCCATAGCCACCCTGAAGTCGTTGCTGCGGTCAGCCGGCAGGTAGATGCGTTCAGTCATACCTGCGTTATGGTCACACCTTATTCCAATGCGGTCGAACTGGCCGAGAAACTGACCGAAATCGTGCCGGTTAACGATGCGCGGGCGATTTTCGTTTCGACCGGGGCAGAAGCGGTAGAAAACGCGGTCAAGATAGCCCGCGCGTCAAGCGGGCGACCGGGCGTGATTGCTTTCAGCGGAGGTTTTCATGGCCGTACCAATCTGTGCATGGGGCTGACCGGCAAAGTCGTTCCCTACAAAAAGGGGTTTGGGCCATTTACTCCCGAAATTTATCATGCGCCATTTCCCGCGGAATACCTGGGTGTCAGCGCCGAAGCCTCGCTGCAAGCACTGGAGCAGCTGTTCAAAAACGATATTCAGCCTGACCGTGTAGCCGCGATCATCATCGAGCCTGTGCAGGGTGAAGGCGGATTCTACCCGGTGCCCGATGGCTTTCTGAAAAGTTTGCGTAAATTATGTGATAAGTATGGAATCTTATTGATAATAGATGAAATACAAACAGGTTTTGCACGAACAGGTCGAATGTTCGCAACCGAGTACGATGGCGTGGAGCCCGATATTATGACCTTGGCGAAAGGTATTGCCGGCGGTTATCCGCTGGCGGCCGTGGTTGGTAAGGCTGACATCATGAACGCACCCGAACCGGGCGGACTGGGTGGCACTTATGCTGCATCGCCGTTGGGTTGCGCTGCTGGACTGGCAGTGCTGGACGTGATTGAAAAAGAGTCACTGTGCGACCGCGCCGTTGAACTGGGAAACCGCCTCAAGGCCGGCCTGCTTCTTTTACAGGAGGATTTCCCGGAAGTGATAGGGGACGTCCGGGGCATTGGCGCGATGGTCGCGATGGAGTTGGTTTCCGCGGGCGATGTCAACCGGCCCGATGCGGACCTGACCCGGGCGTTGACACTGAAGGCCGCCGAAATGGGGTTGATCCTCCTGTCCTGCGGTGTTCGTGGCAACGTGATTCGGATATTGGCGCCGCTGACGATCAAGCCAGAACAGGTGGAAGAGGGCCTCGGAATCCTGGATGAAGCGTTCCGGGCCTGCGTGGAAGCTGACTGATATGTGGATATTAGCTGTTCTCATCTTTTTGGTGCTGGCAAGCTGGCTGGCTGGACTCTGGATTCGTCATGGCGAAAAGCTCTCTGTATTCGACCAGCCCATCGAACCCGCGGGCGTGGAGCGTTTTGCCGGTACCGAAGGTCCCAGCGGGGAGCACCAGTCTGTTGTGAGAGAGTTCCTGGCCATGAAAAAGCAGGTCAAGGGCATGTCTCGCAAGGAACTCTTACTGTTCACCCGCAATTTCATGGAAAACATGCCAAACGGAAAGGAATTCACCTCCCGGTTTGTGCCGGTGGAGATAGACGGCCTGCCGGCTGAATGGGTACTGGCCCCTGGCATTGATTCGTCGCGGCGCGTGCTTTACCTGCACGGCGGTGGATTCATTGCCGGTAGCCCCAACAGCCACCGAAGCGCCACCAGCCAGTTCTCCGAGGTGGCCAACGCAGCGGTGCTGGCCATCGATTATCGCCTGATGCCGGAAAACCGGCGTATCGAAGGGATCGAAGATTGCCGGGCGGCATATCGCTGGATTCTGGAAAATGGCCCGGAAGGACATTCCAGGCCATCGCGCCTGTTCATCGGTGGAGACTCCGCTGGTGGAAATCTTTCGCTGATGATGGCGGCCTGGGTTCGCGATGAAAACCTCAGGGCGCCGGATGCCGTGGTTGCCTTGTCGCCACTCTGTGACTCGACTTATTCATCCCCCAGTATCCGCAATAATCTCCGAACCGATTACATGCTGGCGCCGATCTTCGGCAGGTTGCTGAAAACTCCAACATGGATCCTGTCCTGGCTATTCTTCTTCGAGAACCAGTGCCGGCAAGCGAACCCGCTGGTCTCGCCGGTATTTGGCGACCTCTCCGGCCTGCCACCGATGCTGGTCCAGGTCAGTGAAGCCGAGATGCTGCTGGATGACGCCCGGCGATACGTGAATAAAGCCCGAAAAGCGGGTTCGCCAGTCCGTCTGCAATCCTGGGCGGGTTTGTTGCATGTCTGGCAGTTGTTTTATCCCGAAGTGCCGGAGTCGCGTGAAGCCTGGGAAAAAATCGGCGAGTTTATTCGCCAGGTTGAGAATAATCCGGCCTGAACCCGGGATTACCAGCGGGGCGGAGTTTTATAGGCAATATCCTCACCCTGTTGCCTGCTTACGGCAATGCGCTGGTTGTTGCCGCTGAGAATCCTGATCTGGTAGGCCGTCTCCCTGGCAAGCGCTTTGCCGGAGCCACTATTCCAGCTTTTCCTGTACAGGCGCTTGACCGCTGCCACGGCATCGGGAGACCGTTCTGTTAACTCCGATGCTGCAGCAATGGCTGCTTCAAAGGGTTCATCGGTGACGCAAGTAGCCAACCCCAGCTCCAGCGCCCTGGCGCCGCTGAATTCCTGTGCCGACATGGCCAGCAGCATGGCGTGGTCTCTGGGCGTCAGTTCGCTCAGTGCCAGTGTTCCGCCCATGTCGGGGATCAGGCCCCATTTTCCTTCCATAATGGACAGTGAAGCACCGGGTTCGACAAATCGAAAATCCGCACCCAGGGCGATTTGCAGGCCCCCTCCCCAGCAACGCCCATGAATGGCCGCGAATACCGGTACGGCCAGTTGGCGCCAACCTACGCTGACCTGTTGGGCCAGATTGGCCCGCCAGGGCAGCCACTTCCACAACAGCTTAAGCATGCCTGAACGGTCTTTCATCAGCGCCTTGATATCCAGGCCGGTGCAAAAATCAACGCCGTGGCCTGAAATCACCACCGCCCTGACGGATTTCTCTGCAGCCAGCTTTTTCTGTGTTGCGACGATTGCGCGGAACATATCCAGGTCCAGCGCGTTGTGTTTGTCTGGCCGATTCAGTTCGACCCTGGCCACCTGCTCTTCGATCATCAGTCCTACGCGATTTTCTTTCTGCATTTTTAACTCGATTCCTTACCCTCGCTGGCCTTAAAATATCATCTTTCACCATGCTGCAAACGGGGAAATCCCTTGCCTACTGACGCCCGCCTGAAGATTTGCCTTGTTTGTTCGGAACTGACACCACTGGCCAAGACCGGTGGGCTTGCGGATGTGACCGCCGCACTGTCGGCCTACTTTCATTCAGCGGGTCACGACATCCGGGTTTTGATACCGCATTACGCCTTCATGGATACCTCGGGCCTGGAAATCGAGAAGATTCCGCTGATGCAGGGCATGAAGCTGACGCTCGGCAGCCGCACTTTCAAATACCGGATTGTCAGGGCGGTCTCCGACTCGCAGGGACCACCGATTCACCTGTTGCAATGCCCCGAGCTTTACGGCAGCGGAGAACTGTATTCGGGGCCCGAAGAACACCTCAGGTTCATCCTGCTGTCGCGGGCGGCCCTTGAGATGTGTCAGCGGCTGGAGTTCGCGCCGGATATCGTCCACTGTCATGACTGGCACACTGCCCTGGTCCCGCTGTACCTGAAAACGATTTATGGCTGGGACCAGTTGTTCAGCAATACTCGCTCGGCCCTGACGATTCATAATATCGGTTACCAGGGAGTTTTTGCTGCCGGAATTCTGGACGAAACGGGACTGGCCGATTCAGTTGCGATGCTGGACGCTGATGACCTCGCCGGAGACCGGGTCAATTTCATGAAAACGGGCGTCCTGCATGCTGATCTGCTGACGACGGTCAGCCCCACTTATGCAAGGGAGATTCTTGAGCCGGAATACGGCATGGGACTCGAGCATCATTTACGTGCCCGCGGAGGCTCTGTCAGCGGAATTCTCAACGGCGTGGATTACGACGAATGGAGTCCGGAAGCGGATCCCTTCATTCCTTTCCCTTATTCCAGCAAGAAGCTTTCAGGCAAGGAAGAGAACAAGAAGGCCCTGATGAAGGACCTGGGCATGGAATACCGGTTCGACCGGCCGCTGATGGGAATGGTAACTCGCCTGACTTATCAAAAAGGTATCGAATTGGTTCAACAGGCCATGCCTGGCCTGCTTGCTGCTCGTGATTTCTCTCTCGTGGTCGTGGGCAATGGAGAGTATGACCTGGAACAGTTTTTCCACTGGTTACAGGCCGAATTCCCCGACCGCGTCTATTTTTACCAGGGTTTCAACAACCCCTTGGCGCATCGCATCGAGGCAGGCAGCGACCTGTTCCTGATGCCGTCACGCTATGAACCCTGCGGCCTGAACCAGATGTACAGCCTGCGCTATGGCACGATGCCGGTGGTTCGGGCAACCGGCGGCCTGGCTGATTCCGTTCAGCATTTTGACGCAGCAACCGGCCAGGGAACCGGTGTGGTGTTTCACGATTATGACGCCAACGGCCTGAAGTGGGCCGTCAATACGGCGCTGGATCTCTACGCCAACAAGCACAGCTGGAAACAGGTCACCTATAACGGAATGAGCGTGGACTATTCATGGGAAGAGCAGGGAAAGCTCTACGTGGAACGGTTCAGGAAATTGCTCAGTAACTGACCCTTACAGCATGTGAGGGCAGACCAGCACGACGCCCTCTGCAGTGACCGTGAAGCGTTTGGCATCCTCGGCGTGGTCTTCGCCGATCACGGTCCCGTCGGGGATCACGCAGCGTTTGTCAATAATGGCCCGGGTAATGCGGCAATTTTTGCCAATGTGCGCCTGCGGCAACACCACGGCCTGGATGACCTCACTGCCCTCGTCGACGGTCACGCTGGAGAAAAGCAGCGACTGGCGCACGTAGGCGCCGGACACAATGCAGCCTCCGGAGACCATCGAATTGGTCGCCATGCCGACGCGTCCCGAGTCGTCCAGCACGAATTTGGCCGGGGGCAGTTGTTCCTGGTAAGTCCAGATAGGCCACTTGTCGTCATAGAGGTTCAGTTCCGGGTGGATGTAAATCAGCTCGAGATTGGCCCTGAAATAGGCGTCAACGGTTCCGACATCGCGCCAATAACTCTGTGCGCGCGTTTTGACATCATGGAAGGGGTAGGCAAAGACACGGCACTTTTCAATGCACCTGGGAATGATGTTTTTGCCAAAGTCATGTTCAGATTCAGGATCTATGGCATCTTCTTCCAGGATGTCCAACAGGAATTCCCGGTTGAAAACGTAAATGCCCATCGACGCCATGGCTGCATCCGGATTGCCGGGAACGGGCTGTGGGTTGACGGGTTTTTCATTAAACTGGATGATCTTATTTTCTTCATCGATCGTCATCACGCCGAAACCGGTTGCTTCGTGCAGCGGTACCTGGATCACGCCCACGGTGATATCTGCCTTGTTTTCGGTGTGCTGGGCGATCATCGGGCCATAATCCATCTTGTAGATATGGTCGCCCGCGAGAATCAAAACATGGTCCGGGGCGTGCTCGCGAACCAGGTCAAGGTTCTGAAAGATTGAATCAGCGGTGCCCTTGTACCAGTTGAGGTCAATCTGTTGCTGGGCCGGTATGATCTGGATGAATTCCCCGAATTCGCCTCGCAGGTAACCCCAGCCACGGTGGATGTGCTGGATCAACGAATGCGCCTTGTACTGGCTCAGAATGAATATCTGCCTGATGCCGGAATTGACACAGTTGGACAGCGGGAAGTCGATGATGCGGAATTTTCCGCCGAACGGCGTGGCCGGTTTGGCCCTGATTGCAGTCAGGTCTTCCAGCCGTGAGCCGCGGCCACCAGCCATGATCATCGCCATCGTGCTGCGCGTTAGCGAACTGACAAAACGTCCGGATTTTTTTGGATTCATGGATTATCCCATTACTGTCTGTGCTACATTCATCATACGTATTTGGTGATGACAATTCAGCGAAAATAAGGAAAAAAGAGTGGTCAGGTCAACAATTTCCGATTTTACCGTGGATGCAGAAAGTGAAGGGGTCCGGCAGCTGGCGGAGGGCAGGCATGGCGACCCCTTTGCCATCCTTGGACGGCATGAATGGGAGGGTCAGGAAGTCTTTCGTTGTTTTCTGCCCCGGACTCGGCAGGCGTGGATCGAGGATGCATCCAGGCCAATGTCGCGCATCCCCGGAACCGACCTGTTTGAATGCTGCGCTGCTGCCGGGGAAGTTGCTGCTCATTACCACGTGATCCGGAAAACCGATGGTGGTGATGAAGTCCGGTTTATCGATCCTTACAGTTTCTGGCCGCAATTGCAGGCCGCCGAGATGGACGCTTTTCACCAGGGTCATCACCGCTATGCACAGCAACTGCTGGGTGCGCGACCTCATCGAGTCGACTCCGTGGAAGGAACGCTTTTTACCGTCTGGGCGCCCAACGCCGGCCGGGTCAGCGTGATCGGGGATTTCAATCAATGGGACGGCCGCTGTCACCCCATGCGCCTGCATCGAAGCCAGGGTATCTGGGAGTTGTTCATACCAGGAATCAGCCAGGGCCACTATCGCTTCGAGATCAGGAACGCATTGACCGGTGACCTGCACATCAAGACCGATCCTTTTGCCCGTGCCTGTGAATTTCGTCCCGGTACGGCCAGCCTGATCACCGGCGACCCGCAACACCGCTGGGGTGACCAGGACTGGGAGCAGGCCAAAGGCGCCGGCGGCTGGCATGCACGGCCAATGTCAGTGTATGAAGTTCACCTGGGTTCCTGGCGGCGTAACGAAGATGGTAGCTTCATGGGTTACCGGCGTGCCGCTGAAGAGTTGTGTTCTTATGTGAAGCACCTCGGTTTTACGCATATCGAACTGATGCCGATCATGGAACATCCGCTGGATGAATCCTGGGGGTATCAGACCACCGGCTATTTTGCACCCACCAGTCGTTTCGGATCGCCAGATGACTTCCGGGCCTTCGTGGACCATTTTCATCAGAATGGTATCGGTGTCCTGCTGGACTGGGTACCGGCCCATTTCCCTCGCGATGACCACGCCCTCGCGGCTTTTGATGGCCAGGCCCTTTATGAATACCACGAACCGATCAAGGCGGGGCATCCGGACTGGGGCACACTGGTATTCAATTACGAGCGGAATGAAGTCCGCAGTTTCCTGATTTCCAACGCGATTTACTGGATGAAAGAGTTTCATCTGGACGGTTTGAGGGTCGATGCGGTGGCATCCATGCTGTACCTGAATTTTTCCCGCGAAGAAGGACAGTGGCTACCCAATCGCTACGGTGGTAACACCAACCTCGAGGCCGTCGATTTTATTCGCCAATTGAACGAGGCGGTTGGTCACGAGTGCCCGGGCTGCGTGATGATCGCGGAGGAGTCCACCGCCTGGCCGGGTGTGACCCGGGATACTACTGCTGGCGGATTGGGGTTCGGCTTGAAATGGAACATGGGCTGGATGCATGACACGCTGGATTATTTCAAAAAGGAGCCGGTGCATCGCAAGTTTCACCAGGAAATGCTGACTTTTGGGCCGCTGTACGCCTTCCATGAAAATTTTATGCTGCCGCTGTCTCATGATGAAGTCGTGCATTTGAAAAACTCCCTTTTCGGGAAAATGCCGGGTGATGACTGGCAGCGGTTCGCCAATCTGCGATTACTGTATACCTACCAATGGACCTACCCGGGTAAACAATTACTGTTCATGGGCGGGGAGTTCGCCCAGATGGAAGAATGGAATTCGGGCACCGCGCTTTCCTGGGAGCGCAGTGATGAGCCCCTGCCGGCTGGGGTTGGCGCCATGCTGTCAGATCTGAACCGGTTGCAGTCTGCACACGCGGCGCTATCCGAGTGGGATTGTGATGCTCGTGGTTTCGAATGGCTCAGTGGCGATGACAGGGAGCAGTCGGTGATCTCTTTCCTGCGCCGGGGCCAGCACGAATCGCTGGCAGTCGTTCTCAACTTCACCCCGGTAGCGCGTGACGGCTATCGTATTCCCGTTGCTGCACCCGGTGTGTACCAGGAAATCTTCAACTCCGATGCACTGACATGGA
>JAOUCS010000234.1 GCA_029859645.1 Lysobacterales bacterium
CGCTTGAATTTGGGATGCCGGGTATCCCGCAGCCAATCGCCGGCTTCCTGTGCAAATTCAGTTGCTGTCATGCCGGAGTGCGTGGCCAGCACGATCTCCATCAGCCCCTTCATACCCGAAGCGCCGACTGCCTTCATGTCGCCTTCCAGCAGTGCTTTGAACGGCTGCTTGGTCTTCCACTCCGGGTGTTGCGGCGCCAGCTCCTTCACACGCTCGAAGGCAAATAACACCTGGGTGTACATGGGGTATTCAACCCACAGGGTACCGTCGTTATCGAAGGTAGCGATACGGGCTTCCGGGGCAACAAAATCGGAACCGCCCTCCTCAGTGACCGCCTCTACGAATTGAATGATCCTCTGTCGAGCATTGCCGTCACGCCAGGAGGGCAGCGGGTCTGCCGCCTGTGCGACTTGAGCAAGTAATAGCAAACCTGCTATCAAAGGGGTCAAAACTATCGATACCCATTTCTTCAAGACTGAATCACCTCTTCAGATGGGAATAGTCGCAGGGACAAGCGTGAGCTTGTCCCTGCGATACCTCAACCCGTTTCCTCTCGGGTTACTGACCCGGATGTGCGTACTGAATCTGGTCCATGATCGTGCCGAGGCTCAAACTGGAGCCTCGCGCCGGAGGAAACTCTTTCAGGCTCCCGAGGTAACTTCCGACATGCTCCGACGCCGGTACCATGAGGAACATGCGCATCGCCCACCACTTGCCGCTCATTATCGACGCGGGCCGGGGGAATTGTTCATAGGGGTCCTGTCTTAGATCGGTGATGATCGGCCAACTGGGAGTCTTCGTCCATGCGGTTGGCAGGTCACCGGACATCTCTACGAAAGTGATCTTCCAGGCATGACCTTCGTGGTCCAGCCTGACTGCATTAAGTCCCCCACCGCCGTCAAAGTAGAACAGGCTCTTGCGTTTCCCTGGCCCCTTGCCGGTTAGCAGGTCCAGTTGATTGAAGCCATCCAGATGCGCCTTGAAGGTCTTGCCGTCCGCCTTGACGCCACCCTTCTTCAGCTTCTCCTGAATCCCGGTATCTTCGCCGCCGTTGGCTGCTGCCAGCAAAGTTGGCATCCAGTCCCCATGCGAGAACACGTCATTGATGATGGTTCCCGGTTTGATCTTGCCGGGCCAGCGCACCACCTGGGGTACGCGGAAGCCACCTTCGGAGGTCAGGCCTTTTTCGCCTTTGAATGCGTGATTGCCGCCCTGCGGCCAGGTGAACTTTTCAGCGCCGTTATCAGTAGAAAAGATAACAATAGTGTTGTCAGCGACGCCCAAATCGTCGAGTTTGTCGAGCAATGCCCCCGTCACATCGTCGAGTTCGGTCATGCCGTCGGCATAGATGCCGAACCCGGTCTTGTCCTTGTACTTCTCATTCAGATGAATCCAGACGTGGTTCCGCGTCGATACATGCCACAGGAAGAAAGGCTTGTCTGCCTTGACGGCTCGCTCCATGAAGTCGAGAGAGCGACCCAGCAGATCCTCCTCAATGTTCTTCATGCGCTCGATCGTCAGCGGGCCGGTATCTTTACACTTCTGCTTACCCACCACGCCCCAGCGGGGTTCGTCTGTCTTGTCAACTGTGTCAGTTGCAACGCAGTCCATAACACCACGCGGGCCATACGTCGCTCTAAAGTCCCCCTTACCATCAAAGTTTGTTTTGGGGTAGTCCGGATTCTCCGGCTCTTCTTCGGCATTCAAGTGGTAGAGGTTGCCGTAGAACTCGTCGAAACCGTGCACGGTCGGCAGGTATTCGTTGCGGTCACCGAGATGGTTCTTGCCAAACTGACCGGTCATGTAGCCGTACGGCTTCAGCAACTCGGCGATGGTGGGATCGATCTTGCGCACACCGTGCTTCGCGCCCGGCATGCCGATGGTCAGCAGCCCCGTGCGAAACGGGTTCTGGCCCAACATGAAGTTGGCACGCCCGGCGGTGCAGGATTGCTGGGCATACGCATCAGTCATCAGGGCGCCTTCGTTGGCGATGCGATCGATGTTTGGCGTACTGCCGCCCATCATGCCCCGGTGATAGGCGCTGACATTGTCATTACCGATATCGTCGCCCCAAATGACGAGGATGTTGGGTTTTTTGTTGGCTGCAACAGCCCCCGCGGAGACTCCGATCATCATCACCACAGCTGCTCCAATTGCCAGCAGTGTTTTATAACTACTTGTTTTCATATGAAATACTCCGTTTTCCATTCGATGTAAAAACTGTGTACGTACAATGAAAGCCGCAACCTTTCTACGCCTGTCGTGTTTGTTTTCAGCCTAAGCAAACAACCGGATATTACCTTCTGGCACACTTGTACAAACTTCGAACCCGGATGCAATCAACACCACCATTGTTAACCACCTGACGCCAAACCAATATGCAAAATTCGAACGCCAGCGTATTTGGAGAAACAATAGCCACCACATCATCCAGGGATTTCGCGATATCGCGCCTTGTTACAGCGAAAGCCCGTTGCAAGAGCCGTGACTCATGAAGATAAGCTGGTGCTCTTCCAGCATTGGGAAGGCTGCTGTGCCGTGATCGCACC
>JAOUCS010000235.1 GCA_029859645.1 Lysobacterales bacterium
AATGACAGCAGCCATTGGATGGGTGGTGGACCAGTAGCGTGCCTGCAAGTCATTTTGTGGCGTCCAACTTCGTGTCTGGCCGGCAACCAGGGAAGCCAGTTGGGGGCCTCCGGGCCAGGTCAGGAATTCTGCCTTGGCGTCCTGCACGGCGAAGTTCGGTGACATCAGGACCATCCTGCTCGCCAATTATCGCCCCGATCGAAAGGGCCTCGACCGCATCTTTTATCCAGTCTTCAGCGCGAACCCCTTGCAGTGCATTTTGCTGCTGACCATGCCCCGCCAGGCGGGTTTCAAACAGGTTTGCCCCAAGCGCGTCGGCAATCATCGCGCCAACCGGGGCGATTTCCTGCCGCGTCGCTGAAAAGCCATGCAGATAAACGATGGAGTACCGGGTTTTGCTGTTTCTTCGTTCCTGGTACCAACGGATACGTTTCGCGGTATCTGGAATTAGGGCTACATTTGCGTTCGCCCTGGACTCACTCGCTTCCAGCCAGTCGGCCAGGTCTCCCTCGAATTCGGGAACTGGCATATTGTTGATGAGCTTAGCCGGTGCAACCACGATCAGGCCTGAAGTCAGAAGAAAAAGAGCAGCCAGAGCAACCTTTGAAATCCTGCCTTTCATGCAAGGAAATCCGGTCGGACGGTTCAGAAAGTCGCCCGCAACGTTGCGCCGTAGGTACGTGGCTGGTTGGGGTAGCCGCTGTAGCTTCCGGGCTGTGCCACAGAAGGGAAAGCGGACAACAGGTATTCATCGTTGAACAGGTTTCGTCCCCAGATAATCAATTCAAGCCCGTTGCTCCAGCCAAAGCCAATACTGCCGTTAAACGTACTTACCTTGCGCGAGGCGATATCCTCCGGAACGTTTTCCACAACCTGGATTTTATCGGCGTAGAGATATTCTCCGCGGATGAATCCCTCGGCAGAACCCAGTTGGAAATAATAGGTCGCCGAGGTGTCGATGGTGATTTTATGGATGCCCGCCGGTGTAGTGCCCGAGAGGTCTTCCGGTCCGTCAACACCCTCGCCCTGTGGGAAAGAGTCATATTCCGGATCCAGCCAGGTGCTGGCAAAGGTCAGGTTCCACGATTCATTAGGTAGCCACATGAACTCTACCTCTGCACCCGTGGTGGATTGTTTGCCGGCGTTCGACAATATGAATCCTGTACCGGTAAAGATATTGGACTGGAAGCCCTTGATCTGCTGGTCGAAGATTGCGACGTTTAACGTTGTCGTTGCCCAGCTACCCTTGAATCCCAGTTCGAAAGCCCTCGCATCTTCCGGTCCCGCGTAACGCGTTCCGGCGGTCAGGTTGGGCACGCCAAGGCCAGCCTGCAACAGAGCGGGAATATCACTGGCGAACGGTCGGGAATCACGGCTCAGGTTCCACGATGTTGCCTTGAAACCGGTTCCGGCACGGGCATACACGTTGATATTGTCGGTCCATTGATAGGCCAGTACAGCGGTCCAGGTAACCTTGTCATCGTTGGACTTACCCGGCTCGACGGAGTTGGGGTAGTTCACGAATGGCGGCAGCAGTTGTAATTCCTGTAAATCCAGGGCGGGGTTGCAAAGCGGCCCGGTTTCCGGTGAACAACTGGTGTTGGCCAATGACGCTGCAGCGGCTGCAGCACTTGGATTGGCAGCAAAATTTTTTCGGGGGTCGGAGGCAAGCCAGTCAATTGAGTGAAAGCCGCTGCAAACCCAAGCTGGACCATGCTGACTGACGACCAAACGTCGGAATTGAGCTGGTTCACAAAAGCATCTTTTTTGACCTTCGTGTAGTTCAGTCCTCCAGTCAGGGTCCACTGATCCGTAAAGTGCCAGTCCGCCTGCCCGAACAGCGAGTAAGTCTTGTCATCCTGACCCGTGAAATCCAATGCACCTTGCCCGGCCTGGAGAAAGCCGACGCCCGGTGGTAACTGGCCCGTGGCTTGCAAAAGTTGGTTTATGTCATTGATTGCCCCCTGGGAAAGAATGTTGCCATAGGGGTTCATCGCCGAGTCATAGGTCACGACATTGTCGTAATCCACGGTTTCGTCAAAGTAGTATGCACCCAGCATCCAGTCGATATTGTCCAATGACTGGCTCAGGCGAAATTCCTGGGTGAATGTCTTGATATCTGTGTCGCCGGAGTTCTCTCCCACCAGCTGTGCACTGGTGAAGTCGACATCGACGTTATCTTAGCGCGACAGTTTCCGGTAAGCCGTGATGGAGGTCAGCAGCAGGTCATGGTCGAAGTTGAAATCTGCCTGCAGAGAAACACCCTTGTTTTCGACCTCATTGGTGGGATCAAAATCATAGTAATTTTCGTAGGCGAATCCATCATTAGGAACCAGTTGGCCGCGCACACCCCAGCGATCGCGCTCGTTCATGTCGGTGCCGGTCTCAAGGTTTCTGAAGTAGCCATCGCGCTGGTTGGAGCTAACTGCCAGGCTAAAACCAACGGTTTCCGAGATCGGCCCGCTGATATCGCCTTTGAGTATCCACTGGTTGTAGTTACCGTAGGTGAAGGTAGCGCTGCCACCATACTCATCCATGTTGGGCG
>JAOUCS010000139.1 GCA_029859645.1 Lysobacterales bacterium
CGGGTCAGGTTAACTCTGGGTTTTGGAATCAAAGCAACCAGTCTGGAAATGAAATCTAACGGTTCAAAAATGACATGGGTTGTACCGTTGCGCCAAGGTGTTTTCAACTCATAGCGTACTTGACCATTGCGGGCAAGATACCAAAAAGCAGCGGACCCATCAGACTGGGCTCACCCGGTGGAAAGACCCACCCTTCCGGATACTGTGCATTGTACTGAACAGTAGTTTGGTAAATCATCCAGTGAGAGCCTAAGTGACTTAATAAAGGGCCGACGAGTACTAGGCATACAAGCAAGGTCATGCCAAATGCTGCGACTCGGGGCAGTTGCTTAGCCACAAAATGGCCAGCTAAAAGGTAGGCGAACAAAATCGTTATAAACAAACTAAAAGACGTGTTTGCATTATCGATCCAGTTCTGAAAAATTTGTGCGTATTCAATTTCCGACATTTTCAGATTTTCCCTTCGAGTCAATCACGCATGACCAACAAGATTTAGAAAGAAAGTGATGAGCCTAACAGGATTCAACCCTTGGACCATCGCGTTAACAGCAATATTCGCGAAAGCAAAAAAAAGGCGACTCAATTGAGCCGCCTTCCTTTTTCATCTACCCGTTGTAGCCGGGTTTAGAAGTTTGCCTTGTACTGCAGAGGCAGATCGGCTTCACACATACCAAGTGTCGCACCCTTGTCCAATTGCGACGCAACGCCCTGGGGATAACCAACCTGCATGGTCTTGTCATTGCGGCAGACATAGAGTTGGTCAAGTGTCAGTTTGAAGCTGCCCAGGTAACCGTCAAATGCGGCCCAGCCAACGAGGTGCTTGCCGTTGTTTGAGATCTTGGTGACATTGGAAGCAAGTCCGACATCGTTGGCGTTGATCACACCCTGCGCCTTGAGGAAATCAACCAGCTTTTGTGTACCCAGAAGATCATTGTGGATGTGGGCAATTGAACTGGGACCTCTGCCAATTGCGCCTACCAGGGTACCTTCATCCGAGATGTCATAGGGGTTGAACTGTTTGACCCCATAACAGAACCAATCAAACGGAGGGCAGGCCTCGTAGATGTCCAGTATTTCAAACTCACCGGTACCGGTGTTGTACATGTAACCACGCTGGTTGTACTCATCATCCCAGGAGTTGATACCCACAACAATTGAACCGGCTGTGTTTACCGCTGTGGCCTCGCCTACATCAATGATGTTAGCAGGGGCAGCAGCCAATAAGCTCAACTCTTCACCATTCATCCAGACCGTGCCTTCCCACCATCCAAAATCATCCTCGGCCCAGCCAACGGCGGTGCCGTTATTCGCCAGTGAGTTAACCCGCGCATTATTGTTGTCGTACTTGTCATTCAGGATGGTCCAACCGTCTTTTTCACTGTAAGTGGCGGCCGAAACGGTGAAGTTCTGGTACTCATCTGAATCATCACAATTGTAGAGGAACCCACCCATAGTGCTGCCATCGGGTGAGATAGCGAAGTTGGCATAGGTTTCAGTAACACCGCTACCCTGGTCGCAGCCATTAGTGCCTGGAGTCGGGATAACCTGGATTTTCTTACCTGGAACCATCATGGCAGGCAGTATCTCGTCGTCAATGGCAATTCTACCTGCTACAACCGAACCATTCTCGCTGAGCCTGATGCCACCCATGGGCAGTATGGTGTAGCTTTCCTTGCTTTCACTATAAGTCCAGCTTTGCGTTTCACCGTACCAGTTAATGATATCACCACCTGTGATCTTGCCATTCTCGGTAATGTTTTGGCCGTTGGGTGCGGGGTTGACCACCAGGTTCAGAGCCCTTTTCATGCCATTCATCTGGATGTCAATACCTTGCTGGTTTGCACCGGCTGCAAGCACGACATCGACGTAGTCACAGGCATTGTCGCTGGTCGCATCGTCATTTTCACGGTTACCGTTGAAGTACTCAGACGGGCCGGGTAAGGCAACCTGGGGTGTCGGGTAGCCGCCGGCGTAAATGTTCTCAGCATGAATGACATAGCGTGCGCCAGGTGTCAGCCCCTTGAGTGTGAACTCACCAACGCCTTCAATCGCACCGGCTACACCGTCGTTCCAGTCACCACTCATTACGGTGATGGCATCTTCATACGGGTTGTCGATGTTGCGTGCCACGATATTGACACCAATGACACCATCGCTGCTGAAGGGATAGGTGACCGTACCGAAAACGCTGCCCAAATCAGAGGCAAAACTTGCTGCCGGGTAGATCGAAGAAATGGCCGCAAAGTCTTCAGCGGTGCTGACAGTCGCCTGGTACTGACCGGTCGGGGTCGGATAAGCGTCCGGATTGTTGTTAATGTACGGATACATAACTTCCATGTCTGCAGCAGTCGCTACATTGTCCTGGGGAAATGGCAGTTGGTATTCACCACCCAGGTACCAGTGCGCAGAACAATCGACAGGGCCGGGTGTTACGAAAGCCTGGTTGGTAAACATCACCAGTTGTCCATTTGTCTGGCTATGCGCAAGGTTAAAGGAGTGCCCCAGTTCGTGGGTGATCACACCTGCCATCTGCGCCAGGTCCGCATCGTTATAGTAGGTTTGAGCACCACCAATAACAACCCAGCCTTCGGTGATAACGCCAGTTTCTTCGTCAGCCCATTCGGGTGTTGCAACACCTAATACACCGAAGGGAACACCCAAAACGTTGGTCATTACCGAACCATCTGCGTCAAAAATCACGTGGATACCACCGTTGTTCACGGTGCCGACAACTTCGTGAACGACCTCACCCTGTTCGTTGACACTGAACTCGTCAGGTGCGCCGGTGATATCGCCATTATCTCCACCGATACCGATGTCAGCAAAATTGCCTGTAACTTCGGCCTGGAAAGAAGATGTAGGAACAGCTGACCAGGATGCCAGCGATTCACTGACACGTGCTACGCCTTGCTCGTTGGTGAACTCCACGTAGAGGTCGTACGAACAAACCCAACCGCCTTCTTGATTGCAGGTTGGCAGGCTATAGTCATAAAACGTAACCGTGCCCGAAGCAAAGTTACCACCGTCGGTCCATACCTTTACAGGATTGGTCACGTCCCAGTGGTAGGGAGTGCCGTCGGTGTAGTCAAAAATATATAAAGGACCGTAAGCATGGGCTGCCATGCTGGACAGACCTGCTGCTGCAATACCAGCAGCCAGGAATTTTCTGAGGATTCTATTATTTTTCATGGGTCATTACTCCGTTAGCGATCCAGTTTTCTTCAACGGCGGTTTTGACCAGCGCGAAAAAATCTTCTGTTGGATAGGCGCCCGCTTGCTGGCTAACCAGGTCCTGTTGAGCGGGGCTCAATTGCCCATTGATCTTTACACCGGCAAACAGGGAATCATTGCCAATGCCATTGGCAACTTCTTTGCCCTTGATTGTGAATTTACCCTGGGTCAGACCGGCCGTGGTCTGAAAACCGGTCTCAGATGCTGGTTTGTGCAGAAACAACATAACCTGCTCACCCTTGGTATAAGTTGGCCAACCGGCAGGTGTGACCATCAAGTTGACGCGGCCATTACCCATGGATTTTGGTTCAATCAAACCAAATTGACGGAAGCTGTAAGTAGTACCGTGCTGTCCTTTGAGACTCTGAGCGACTTCCAACGTGATTTCGGTGTAAGGAAGTCCCCGGTGAAAACCGTCGGTCTTTCCGGAGACGGTACCGATCATAATTGAATCGGTGTGGGTCATCAGGTCAAGCAGGTTTTGCTTTTTGATGTTCTTTGCGTGTGCAACGTTCAAGCCCAATGCCAAAATGGCAAATGAGGCAAGAAGTGTTACGCCACGAAACGCTTTCTGAATGGGTCTATTCATTTTTGGCTCCCGTGTTTTACAGTTTTGCTATACATATTTAAAATTTCCTTAGAGGGTAGTGACCGATGCCTTTAGCCCAACTGTTTTAGTAGGAAAGGCTGATATCGGAAAAATAAAAATCCTGCACTGACTCCAACGTGATCGCAGGAAAAATCCAGCGTAAGATAACTTCATGTCGCAAGTGCAACAGTGCAGAAAAAGACAAATGGTTGACGAAACTGCCGACTGCCATGAGAATGAGTGGGATGGTTTACCTGGCAAACAGCAGTACATAGCAATGACAGTCTTTGCTCCCGTAATTGGTGCTCTATGGCGCACGATCGAATCCTATGGGATAGATCCGTGTAGCGTAATCGATGAAAATGTTTACCGTCCGGGCAGCGACTTGCCGATGAATGGCCGCATTTCCCCAAAAGACTATGACAAGGCCCAGGTCAAGGCACTGGCGTTGGTAAACGATCCTGCTTTTGGAATAAGGTTGGCAAAATACTTGCATCCATCACATCTCGGAGCACTTGGTCATGCATGGATGGCCAGTTCATCACTGAAGGACGCAATTCACAGATTGATACGGTTCGGTGCGATGTATAACGAACGTATGAACCTGGTGGCCTCTGAAGTGGATGAGTTATTGAAGGTTGAAACCCATTTAGACCAGGGACTCGTAGTTCCGGATATGAAGGTTGACTCACACTTGGCTGGTCTGTTGGCCCTGTGCCGTCTGAACTTTGGGCCGTCGCTGCTTCCTGCGTTTGTTCGAATGCAGGGCAAAACGCCACCAGACCCAACACCCTGGCATGAGTATTTTGGTGTGAAGGTTCAGTTCAACCAGCCTGAAAACTGTATTGCCTTCCGATTACAAGATGTGACAAAGCTGCTAACCGGTTCCAGCCCGATGCTGGTAGCTCTGCATGAGGATGTTATCAAACGACAGATCGCTGATCTGAACCGCTCGGACATTATCAACCGGGCCATTTCGGCCACCATGGAACAGTTACCATCCGGTGGTGTCAGTGAAGCCAGTGTCGCGAGTGCATTGAATATGACCAAGCGTACCCTGCACCGTAAACTCTGCGAGCAAGGTGCCAGCTTTCGTAAAATATTGACCGGTGTCAGGAAAGAAATGGTGCAGCGTTATCTTGCTGAGCCGACATACAGCGTGACTGAAATCTCTTTCATGCTGGGCTATACCAATACCAGTGCATTTTCACGGGCGTTCAGACGCTGGCATGGTGTATCGCCAACGCAAGCCCGTGGTGTCAGTAACCATAGGTAGCTTGGGAATTGGTCCGGGTGCTTGAATCGGAAAGAAATGGTGCCGGAGGCCGGACTCGACCGGCACTTTGTTACCAAAACTGGATTTTGAATCCAGCGCGTCTACCAATTTCGCCACTCCGGCAGGATTTGCGAGGCGCAAAGTATAGCTATGCAAGCGGCGCTGTACCAGTTTTTAAGTCACAAATCTCCGCTTTTTGTGATATTCGTTTTATTCAGATGTCAGAGTTTGTCTTCAAACCAGATCCGATCAAAATAAGCCACGATATGTGGATTGAAATGTTCGTGATCCACCAGGAAGGCATCGTGCCCCATCAATGATTCCAGGTTTGCAAAGCTCGTGTCTATTCCGTTTGAGCGCAACGCATCGGCAATCTCTTTTTGCTGATAGGCAGGAAACAGAATGTCGGTTTCCACCGCTACATTGAGACAATCGGACTAGGTAGTTACCAGCCCATCAATGACAGGAACTGTTTTTGAGTCAGGAAAAACACTCTGGTCCAGGAATTTCTCCTGTAGATGCAAGTGTTGCGCCAACACACCTTTGAAAACGCTGCGGATGTCAGTGGTCGGGTACAGATCGCGGCCCTGGTAGAGATTTGACTCGGACAAGCCGGGCCAGTCTGCGATGATGCGGCCGCCATTGACTGCACCACCTGCCAGCAGCATGGCACTGGCAGTCCCATGGTCGGTGCCGCTCGCCCGGCTGGTGTTACCTTTGAGCGATACTTGCTATTGGGCGCGAATACACCATGGAAACGAGTCTATGCCCACATCGGGACTATGCGGAGTAAACGAATCGACCTCGAAAAATCTGCTGATCATTGAAGGGCATGCGAGCATTGGCAGCTGCCAAATCTGCGCATAGTCTGGGTGCTCCGGCTGAGTGTTCAGCTATACAAGGAGCATCCTATGATCAACCACGATTTACAGACTCTCGACGCGATCATCGAGGCATACAAGCAGGACCAGCGACGAATCCGGGGCTTGCGAGAGACAACTCTGCTGTCCTACGAGCAGGTCATTCGCCCATTCCTGCGCACCACGCTCGGTGAAGACCCACTCGATCTGACGCGGTTAATGCCGCCTGATGTGGTGAAGTTCGTCACGTCATTGCAGGATCGATATGCGGCGAGTTCGATCACGCAGACCAGTACGGCGCTACGTTCGCTATTTCGCTTCCTGCGCATGAAAGGATACTGCGACGAGAAGCTGGAGCTGTCGGTTCCCACTGTCGCGCGCTGGGGTCTGGCCAGCTTGCCCCGCTGCCTCGACGAGCAACAGCTCAAGCAGGTGCTGGAGGGCTTCGATCGGAGTAGCCCATGCGGGCAGCGGGATCTGGCCATGGTGTTGTTCCTGTCGACGCTGGGACTACGCCCCCGCGAGCTCGCAGAGTTACGCCTTGAGGACATCGATTGGCGTGTAGGCACGCTGCGGCTGTCCACGCGCAAGACCCGGCGAGGCGCTGTACTGCCTTTGCCGCGCGAGGCGGGTGAGGCTTTGGTCACCTACTTGCAGAAAGGGCGACCCGAGACGACCGAGCGCCGTGTATTTGTGCAGCATGGCAACCGCCGCCCTGGCACAGCGATTTCGGCTCCCGCCATCACAGCGGCAGTGGTTCGCGCCATTCGACGTGCGGGAGTGGATTCACCGCTCGGGGGTGCCTATGTCTTCCGTCACACGGTTGCTGGCCGGCTGGTGAAGCATGGCGCGCCTCTCAAAGAGGTGGCCGACTTTCTTGGCCATCAAAACCTCGACACGACCACAATCTACGCCAAGCTGGACCTGCCGGCACTGCAGGACGTTGCGCTGCCCTGGCCGGAGGTGTCGCCATGACGGACTCAAGCCTGTTGGCCGATGTCGAAGAGTATCTGGCCTACCGTCGCGGGCTCGGTTATGGCCTTGCCACGGCAGCCTGTCATCTACGGAGCTTTGCTCAGAACGCTGAGCAAAACGGGCATCATGGCCCCATCACGGTGGATCTGGCGGTGCGCTGGGCGCTGTGTTCACGCTCACAAAAGCCGGCGCAAGCCGCCCGGCGCCTTGCGTTCATTCGCCAGTTCGCCCGCCACCGAGCACTGATCGATCCGGCGACCGAGGTTCCACCGGCAGACCTGCTCGGGCGCGTGCCGCACCGCCGGCAGGCGCATATCTACAGTGATGTCGAGATCAGCGCGCTGTTGCAACAGGCCGGCCGGATGCGACCGCACGGTGGCCTTTGCCCCAAGACCTATGTCGCATTCTTCGGCCTGCTCCTGTCCACGGGCCTGCGTCTGTCAGAGGCGTGCCGTCTGATCTGCGACGACGTGGATTTACAGCGGGGCCTGTTGACGATACGGCAGACCAAGTTTCGCAAAACCCGGTGTGTTCCTCTGCATCCGAGTACGACACAGGCACTCAAGCAATATGCCACTGATCGCGATGCGTTCGTGCACAGCGATCCCGCGAGTTTCTTCTTCCGTACACAGCGCGCTCCGAGGCTGATGCCCGACACCGTACAGTCGGCGTTTGGCTGCATCAGGCGCCGCTTGGGATGGACGGCTCAGGGTCGCGCCCGGCGACCACGCATTCATGACACGCGCCACACCTTCGCCGTGCGCAGACTCCTGCGCTGGTATGAAGAAGGCGCTGACATCGGACAGCAGATGCTGGCCCTGTCGACCTACCTCGGCCACGCCAGAATCAGCGACACCTATTGGTATCTGACAGGCGTCCCAGAGCTGATGGCGATTGCCTCGAAGCGCTTTGAGCCGAACAAGACACAGGGGCGCCAGCCATGAGCACGGCCGACATCACTTTCCCGACGCTCCTACAGGACTTCTTCCAGCGTCGTCTGATCAGCGAGCGTGGTGTCAGCGCACACACGATCGCCAGTTACCGGGACTCGTTCGGGCTGCTACTGCGCTACGCCGAGAGTCGGACTGGGCGAGCGGCCTCGACACTCACCGTGCAGGATCTCGATGCGCCCATGATTCTGTCGTTTCTGGATCATCTTGAGTCCGAGCGAAAGTGCGGTGCCCGCACGCGCAATCTGCGCCTGACCGCCATTCGCTCATTCATGCGCTATGTCTCCATTCGCGATCCGGCATCTTTACCGGTCGCCCAGCGCGTACTTGCGATTGCCGGCAAGCGCTTCGACAGGCCCGTTCTGGAGTTCTTGTCGCGAGACGAGATACAAGCGCTGTTGGATGCTCCCGATCGAGACACCTGGAGTGGCCACAGGGATGCCGCCTTATTTGCCGTTTTGTATAACACCGGCGCGCGCGTCTCCGAGATCATCCGCCTGCAGACTTGCGATGTCCTGCTGGATCGTGCCTATGCACTGCACCTGCACGGAAAAGGCAGGAAAGAACGCGTCATCCCGCTGTGGAAGAGCACAGCAACTCAATTGCGCTCTTGGCTTCAATGTATCGACCACCAGCCCAAAGCACCCGTATTCCCGAATCGCGCTGGCAACGCCTTGTCACGTTCCGGTGTCGAGCACCGCCTGCGCGTCACGATCGGTAAAGCATCGCTCAACTGTCCATCCCTTCAAGGTCGGA
>JAOUCS010000140.1 GCA_029859645.1 Lysobacterales bacterium
CTTCTGCGGTGACCAGCCCCTGTTCTTCGATTTCCTGCTCCAGGTGGACCGGTGTTCCATTAAGCTCAAAGCGCCTGACCTTGCCATCCACCTTTTCCACCGTGGCGATATCTGCTCTGATCAACAAGGTTCCCTGGCGAATCTCGACATTGCCCTGCAGGGTTGCTGTGCCGTCACCCAGCGTACCATCGGTAGCGTCTGCATTGACTTCCAGCGCCTGTTGGCGGTCCGACTTCAATGCCAGCAATGGTCCCGGAAATAGCAGGAAGAGGGCACATGTAAGCCGCAGGATCCCGTTATGGCGTTTCATAATGTGCCCGTACGTCATTCAGTAGTTCAAAGCTGTCAGCGATCATGTCGAGTCTTATGCCGGTCGCTTCCAGCCAGTCGTTGTCCTGCCTGATACTGACATTGGAATCACTACTGGCAGTTCTGGGCGTAACATTCAACATAACGTCCTTGGTAGAAATCTCGAGTAATTGTCCGGTGAACTCATTTCGCCTTGACAGGTAGACATCGCCCATCAGTGACACGTACTCGCGGTCAGCTGTGATGATTGCAGACTCTGCAGTAATGTACCACCGTTCATCATCCTGCTGAATGCGAATCTCGGGGCTCTCCACCGTGCCCACACCACTTTCGGCATTGCTCCTGAGAACAGGCGACTGGATCTCCATGTTGATCGCTCCCGTGTCATTCAGCAGCCTGCCATCAAAATCATACAATGCATAGTTCAGTCGAGTGTCCAGTTCGGAGACCAGTTGTTCCCCGATTTCACCTTGCTCGCGGGACAGCATCCAGGTCAGGGCTGCCAGCGCTGCCAGCACTACAATGCCATTGCGGGTCCGTCGCTGGATCACTGATCAAGAATTCCATCCAGCACTCGCTGGTCGAGCCCCCGGGCAGCCAGGATCAGGTCGCAGATTTCGCGGACTGCTCCGTGTCCGCCTTCGCGGCGGGTCACCCAGTGCGCCCGATTCTTGACGACGTCGTCTGCATCAGCCACGGTGACTGCCAGTCCGACACGATCCAGCACCGGAATATCTATCCAGTCATCTCCGGCATAGCAGATATTCTGTTCGTTCATCCCGGTGTCAGCCAGCAGTTCATGAAATGCGTTCAGCTTGTCATTCCTGCCCTGGTAGACATGTTCAATGCCGAGTTGTTCCGCCCTTCGCGCCACGATCTGAGAACTGCGGCCCGTGATCAGCGCCAGGGTAATGCCATGCCGTTGCAGCGATTTGATACCCAGGCCATCGCGTGTATGAAAGGCTTTCATCTCGTTGCCCTGGCTGTCGAAATAAAGGCGGCCATCAGTCAGGACACCGTCAACATCCAGTGCCAGCATCCGAATCCTGGCAGCTCGTTCCAGCAACAGGGGATCGGTCTGTGAAAGATCAATGAGTGGCATTCAAACGACCCCCGCCTTGAGCAGGTCCTGGAAATTGAGCGCCCCCACCAGTTGTCCGTCCTGGTCGGTTACCAGCAGGCCCTGGATTGAATGCGACTGCATCTTTTGCATCGCTTCAACGGCCAGCGCGTCCGGTGAAATTTGCTGTCCGCCTCTCGTCATGGCTGCGCTGACGGAAGTCATGTGTGGATCCATGCCTTTGTCAAGCGTGCGCCGCAGGTCTCCATCGGTAAAAACACCCGCTACCGTTCCATCCTCTTCCTGTACTGCAGTCATGCCGAGACGCTTGGCGGTCATCTCAACGATGGCCTGGCTGATGGATGCGTCCACCGGAACCGTGGGGATCTCCTGACCCGTGTGCATGATGTCGCTGATATGCAGCAGCAAGCGTCTGCCCAGTTGGCCGGCCGGGTGCGAGCGGGCGAAATCCTCGCGCGTAAACCCGCGGGTTTCCAGCAGGGAGACCGCCAGCGCGTCTCCCATCACCAACGCAGCGGTTGTACTGGAAGTCGGGGCAAGCCCCAGCGGGCAAGCTTCTTTTGCCACCGCCACGTTCAGGTGAACATCCGCATGCCTGGCCAGCGTTGACCCGGGGTTGCCGGTCATGGCCACGATCTTGACGCCAATGCGTTTCAGCAGTGGCAGAATGTGGTTGACTTCGTCTGTTTCGCCAGAATTCGACAAGGCCAGCAAGACGTCACTGGGCTTGATCATTCCGAGATCGCCATGGCTGGCTTCGGCGGGATGGACGAAGAATGATGGTGTTCCTGTGCTGGCCAGCGTCGAGGAAATTTTGCTGCCAACGTGCCCGGACTTGCCCATGCCGATGACCACCACCCGTCCGCGGCACTCAAGCAGGGTCGTGCAGGCTTCGACGAACTGGTCGTCAATGCGCTCCAGCAGGCTGGTAATCGAGCTGGCCTGGGTTTCGATGACCGCCCTGGCCAGGGCGCAGATGGCCTTTTTGTTCATGCCCTAAGTTTACCCTTAACCGCCGGCTTCCGGCACCACGCGGGTCGCAGTGATCCAGACCAGGACCTGGTAGGAAAAGAACATCGACAATAAAAGCATGCCGGATTTTCTGCTGATCCTGCCCGGCCCCTGGATGCCATAGGCCATGAAGAACAGCAACATCGTGAACAGGAACATCACCGGAAAATCCTGTTTCAGCATCAGGACATCGATATTGACAGGGTTGATCACCGCCGCGATTCCCAGCACCCCCAGGATATTGAACATGTTGGAACCGATCACATTGCCGATGGCCAGGTCGTCCTCTTCCCGCAGCGCGCTGGTCAGGGCAGCCGCAAGTTCCGGCAGGCTGGTACCAAAAGCCATGATGGTCAGCCCGATGACCGCTTCTGAAACTTCCAGGCTGCGCGCTATAAAGATCGCGCCATCAACCAGGAATTTTGAGCTGATCGGTAAAACGATCAGCCCGACAACCAGCCAGAGCACCGCATATCCGGTAGGCATGTTGATGGGGATTTCCGCCGCGAATTCCTCGGCCAGTGGGTCGTCCGGACTCCGCCTCAAGCCAAATTGCACCATCCACATAATCAGTGCTACCAGGCCGGTCAGCAACAGCCAGCCCTCGGTGCGGTCATAGACAAAATCCGCGGCCATGATCAGGCTGGCGATCATGATCAGCATCAGCAATGGGTATTCACGCTTCAGTGTCTCCGATTCGACCCGCAGCGGGTAAACCACCGCAGTGAGACCGAGGATCAAACCGATATTGGCAATGTTCGAACCGATTGCATTGCCCACCGCCAGTCCGGGATTGCCCCGGTGTGCCGCGACGCCCGATACGACCAGCTCGGGTGCAGAGGTGCCGAAAGCCACGATGGTCAATCCAATGATGAGTGGTGAAACACCGAGGTTTCGAGCCAATGCGGAAGCGCCGGCAACCAAACGGTCCGCGCCCCAGACCAGCAGGATGAACCCTCCCGCCAGCTGTGCAATGGAGATCAGCATATTGTGTAAATCTCTTTTAGTATTGCTGCAGCTTCCATTATGATGTCGAGCGTCCGAACTGGCACTGTCGAAGATTTCACGTGACGAGGAAGCATAGTCTATGGATACAGCACGAATAGAGCAAATGATTCAGGCCGGACTGCCTGATGCCAAAGTGGTTGTCACGGGTGATGACGGCGTCCATTTTGAAGCGCACGTGGTGTGCCCCTCTTTTGACGGAAAATCAACCCTGCAGCGTCATCGCCTGGTTTATGCCACCCTTGGCCAATACATGGGGAATGAAATACATGCCCTCGGATTGAAAACCCAGTCTCCCGAAGAAGCCGCCTGATATGACCCGAATCCAGGTTCACGGCGGCGTTCCCCTGCAGGGTGAGGTGTGGATTTCCGGCGCCAAGAATGCGGTGTTACCCATCCTCGTCGGCAGCCTGCTCGGCGACAGTCCCTCCCGCATCAGCAATGTGCCTCATCTGCAGGATGTGACCACGACCATGGAGTTGATGGGGCGGATGGGCGCTGAACTGAGCATCAGTGACCGCATGCTGATCGAGATCGACCCACGCAGCATGGCCAGCTTCGAGGCCCCCTATGAACTGGTTAAAACCATGCGAGCTTCAATCCTCGTTCTCGGACCACTGGTAGCCAGGTACGGGCGTGCACGGGTGTCTCTGCCAGGGGGGTGCGCTATCGGCTCACGACCGGTCGACCTGCATCTGAAAGGCCTGGAGGCACTGGGCGCGCGGGTCGAAGTGCGCAACGGCAATATCGAGGCCAGGGCCGACCGTTTGACCGGTGCCCGGATCATCATGGATACCGTGACCGTTACCGGCACGGAAAACATCCTGATGGCGGCAACCCTGGCCCGGGGCACAACCGTCATCGAGAATGCAGCGCAGGAACCCGAGGTGGTTGACCTCGCCGATTTCCTCATCTCTATGGGGGCGCAGATCGAAGGTGCGGGAACCAACACGATTACGGTGGAAGGCGTGGACAACCTGGCCGGGACCGATTACGCGGTATTGCCTGACCGGATCGAAACGGGAACTTACCTGGTTGCCTGTGCCATGACCGGGGGAAGAGTCCGGTGCACGCGCGCCCGGCCCTCTCACCTTGATGCGGTGCTTAACAAGCTGACTGATACCGGTGCCGAGATAGAAGTAGGCGATGACTGGATCGAACTGGACATGCGGGGCCGCAAGCTCCGTTCCGTTGACATTACCACGGCGCCTTATCCGGGCTTTCCAACGGACATGCAGGCCCAGTTCATGGCGATGAATGCTATTGCAGATGGAACATCCGTGGTGACCGAGACGATTTTTGAAAATCGCTTCATGCACGTGCAGGAATTGCAACGCCTGGGCGCTGATATTCGCGTCAAGGGGAATACAGCGATCATCCGTGGTGTGCCGCGCCTGAATGGCGCACCGATCATGGCCACGGACCTGAGAGCCTCGGCCAGCCTGGTGCTGGCCGGCCTGGTGGCGGAAGGAATGACACTGATTGATCGCGTCTACCATATCGACCGCGGTTACGAAATCATCGAGGAAAAGCTGAGCGGCCTGGGCGCACGGATCAAGCGCGTTGGCTCGGCTGAAACCTGAAGTCGTCTATGGATCGATCGTGGCGCCGATGACTTCGACGCGCACGCGGCGTCCCAGTTCACTGGCGTTACTCAGGCTGAAACCCAGGCTCATCTGGTCCTGCTGACCCCCGGCCAGCGGTCCTGCATAGGATTTCCGGCCCTGCCGGGTCTGGCCCTGGTCGTCCAGCCAGGCGTAGCTGATGACAATGTTCCTGACCGGTACCTGGGTCAGGTTGCCAAACTGCACCCAGACCCGGTTTCTGTCATCAACGGCAGCTCTTGAACCGATATATTTCGAAGGATTGGTCTGTAAATCCAGCCGAACCAGTTCACGGGTAGCCGCTTTGCTGGTTTCGGATTCCGATTGGGCCGCTGCCTTGAAATGCTCCATTGCGGCAGTCATGTTTCCCTGGTCTTTGTCCAGCATGCCAAGCAGATAATGCGCCTCGGCTGTCGGCATCAATTGCTGGCTGCGGTCGAGGTTCGATCGTGCCAGTTCCTTCCGGTCAAGGTGATAAGCCACCTGCCCGGAGCGCAGGTAGCCGTAAAAGAAGCCGGGATTGGCATCGATCGCCTTGTTGTAAGAGGCCAGTGCCTGTTCCGGTTGTTTGTTCAGCGCGTAAATGTCGCCCTGCAAATCGTGGAAAAGTGACTCCCTGGGTTCGATGGCCATCGCCCGGTTCAGTTGTATCTGCGCCTTGTCCAGCTGGTCGTCTGCGACTGCTTTTTTGGCACTGTCGTAGGCTTCATAGGCAGGTTTGACACGTTGCAGATAAGCCGTTTTCTGGCGGTAGCGTTCCCTGCCCATATCGCCGCCGGCGCGCAGGCCGCTGGCCGTCTTGCGGTTATTGTTGACGCGTTCAATCGAGGGAGGGTGAGATGCGAACAGGCCATTGATCCAATCCTGGTTTTTCTCCTTCGAAAGCTCGACGAAGGTTTCCTGCAGTTCAACTGCGCCTTGCGGGTCATAGCCTGACTCGGACATGTACAGCATGCCGTACTCATCGGCCTCACGCTCAGCGTCGCGACCGTATTTCTGGGTCATCAACTGGGCCCCGAGCGCAGGCACCATCATGGCCACCTGCCTGGCGGATTGAGAGTCAATGGTACTGCCCAGGACGACCATGCTTATGACTGCTCCAGCCTGGGTCAGCATACCCTTCGACTGGGCCCGGGCGCCGTGTGCGGCGTCTGAGTGGACGATTTCATGGCCCAGCACAGCGGCCAGTTCAGCCTCCGAATCCAGTTCTGTAAGCAGGCCCCGGTTGACAACGATTTTTCCTCCGGGTAAGGCCCAGGCATTGGGGCTGGAGTCGTTGAGAATGCTGAACTCATAGTCCAGCTCGTCCTGTCGCCGGGCCTGGTTGGCCAGGCGGTTACCCACTTCGTTGATGTATGCCGTCAGTTCCGGATCCAGAACGAATTCGCCACCCTGTGACTGCTTCATCGGGGCGTACATCTGCGCTCCAACCTGCCGCTCCCAGTCGGAACCGTAAATCTGGAAATTACGCTCCCCGGTGACCGGGTTTACCGAGCAGGCGGCCAGGCCAATGACCGATACCATCAATGCGAGGAAAAGTTTTCTGATCATCATTCCAAACCGAATCTGCTAGGGATCAAGGCGCCCATCAGCTTGCAGTTGCAGTGGCTGCACAAGCGTCAATCCGTCCACCAAGACAACGTCATCCGCACATTCGACCCGGTGCCGGGTGAATAATTCAACCGTCGCAACGATCAAGGCGTGTTCTTCAGGGGATAGCCTGGCGGCCAGGGTGTCCGGGCTGTCCTGCGTCTCGATGGGAATGGTGACCTGCGAGATCACCGGTCCGCCATCCAGCTGAGCGGTCACGAAATGGATACTGGCGCCGTGTTGCCGGTCGCCCGATTCAATGGCCCGGCGGTAAGTCTCTGTCCCCCGGTATAGCGGCAACAGCGAAGGATGCAGGTTAATCAGTCGGCCCTGGAACGGTTCCAGTACCGGCGCGCCGATGATACGCATGAATCCTGCCAGAACCACCAGGTCCGGGGCGCTGGCAGCGATCAGCAATGCCAGCGCGCGGTCGAATGCGTCGCGGCTGTCAAAATCGCCATGCGGCAGCACTGAACTGCTGATTCCGGCCCGTTCGGCCCGATCGAGGCCCCCGGCATCGGCAACATTGCTGATGACATGCGTGATGTCGACATTCAGCCTGCCGCTATCACGGGCATCGATAAGTGCCTGCAGATTACTGCCACCGCCTGAAATCAGGACCGTCGTTTTGAGTGGCTCGGTCATGAACGGTAGTGAACCCTCGTGCTGTTGTTCGCCACGGTCACTGCACCGATATCAAAACAGTCGATACCCATGGAACGGGCCCTGTCTGCAACTTTTCCAGCCTCTGTTGCCGGTGTGACGACCGCCATGCCAATGCCGCAGTTGAAGGTTCTCAGCATTTCGCTGTCAGTGATGGCGCCATTTTCCTGCAGCCAGCCAAAGACTTCTGGCCGGGGCCAGGCCTGGGTATCAATTTCGATACCTAGACCTGCAGGCACTACCCTGACAATGTTTTCCGTCAAGCCTCCGCCCGTGATATGAGCCAGGCCGTCAATCTGGTGTTCCGCCAGCAATTGCAGAACCGGTTTGACATAGATGCGGGTTGGCGCCAGCAAGGCCTCGCCGAGACTGACGGGAGATCCATCGACGCCCGTAATGGTTGACCCGAGATCCACGCCGGAGCGCTCAATCACTTTTCGGATCAGTGAGTAACCGTTAGAGTGCGGTCCACTGGATGCCAGTCCGAGAATTCGGTGCCCCTGGGCGATAGATTTTCCGTCCAGCAGATCCGAACGTTCCACGGCACCGACCGAGAATCCGGCGAGGTCATATTCGCCTTCTCCGTACATACCCGGCATTTCAGCAGTTTCGCCGCCGATCAGTGCACAACCAGCCAGTTTGCAACCTTCCGCGATACCCTCGATGACAGCCTGTGCCTGTTCCAGCCGGAGCTTTCCGGTGGCGAAGTAATCCAGGAAAAACAGGGGTTCAGCGCCACAGGTCAGGATGTCATTGACGCACATCGCAACCAGGTCGATACCGATCGTTTCGTGCTGCCCCATCTGGCGTGCCAGCACCAGCTTGGTGCCGACTCCATCGGTTCCGGAAACCAGCAGCGGCTCGCGCCACCGGTCGAGGTTCATTTCAAACAACGCACCAAAGCCGCCCAGCCCGGTCAGGACCTCTGGTCTCATGGTGCTTTTGACCGCGGGCTTGATGCGTTCTACCAGTTCGTTCCCGGCGTCAATGTCGACTCCAGCGTCGCGATAGGAAAGGCTTTCCTTGGGATTGTTCATGTCAATCAAATGGCTTCCTGAAAGAGCCATATGGTATCTTATTTGTTCGTCCTGCACCCGGTACCTCATGAGAACATTATTTCTGATTTTGCTGTTGGCTCTGGTGCCATTCAAGACTGGCGAGGCGGACACCATCGACATTTACCGGGGCGAGACTCCGGTGCAAAGTAAAGACGCCGCTGTGCTCAGGCGCGCCTTACCCGAGGCGTTGAGACATGTGCTGCTGAAATTCAGTGGTTTGCGTTCTTTCGATGACTATCCGGAGGTTGAGCCGGCGCTTCGGCAGGCTTCTTCGATCATGCTGT
>JAOUCS010000236.1 GCA_029859645.1 Lysobacterales bacterium
TTCGAGTTCCAGATCACCGTGCCGGCCGACGCACCGCGGGAATTCGTGATAGACCGCATCAATTCAGAACAGATCAAGCCGTTGGAGCTCAAGGTCCTGTCAGAAGCCGAAGTTGAGGACGAAGCCCTTGTCAACGCACGGATCAAGGTCAAGACGCTGGTCAAGAAGTTTGAGAAGGGCATCAACTTCATTGAGATTTCAAATCCGGGTAACCCCGAGCGGGTGTCGACCCGGCTGATGGTGGACATCGAAATCTAGGGCTCGGGCTCAGGTTCGGGAGGCCATGGAAAGGGCGTTTTGCCTTCGTCAACCGGCAAATCGCCCTCCATCTGCAGTTTGGAGACCCGGCCATCGAGGTATTCCTTCCACAGGATGAGCTTGCCATCCTTTACCTGGCCGGTTGTTAAGGTCCCGCTAGCTGAACGGGCACCGTCGCGGTCCCTGGTGGTCGCAAACTGGTATTCCACGCTGAAGAGGTTTCCTTCAATGACTATGTTGTGGAAATAGACCCTGGTTTCGGAATAGTTATCAGACCAGTATCTGAACAACTTGAGTGCGCCTGCTTTATCGAGACGGGCACCCGGATAGGCGAAGACAATCTCCGGATGGACCGTCGAAAGAAACAGTTGTTCGTCCTCCAGCGACCAGGCATTGAGCTGATCGCGAATCAAAGACTCAACCGCCGATCGCTTTGCAATGGGATTTTCAGAGAATGCTGTATTGGCCCAGCAGCAAACGGATAGCAAAACAAAGAAGCCTGCGCTTTTTACAGCCCCCTTGCCCGAAGCCATGGGAAATCGCCTTCGTCCAGGGCCTGGTAAACACGTGCACATGCGATGCTGCCTCGTCAAGGCCGGTACCAGATCGGTGAGGCCCACGCCCGTTCCTGAATAGTCGCAGGGACATCCTCGAGCAATGGCAACCTGTTCCTGACCGCATCATAGGTTGTCCATCGCGGCGTGGGGATCTCGATCGCACGCGCATAGTAGTAGGCGTGTTGCCCCGGATCGAAGTTCTCGTCCCGCCAACTGCCCATCAACTCGGTAGCACCGATGGTGTTCGTATATTCAGCCGTGTCGAGGTTGACGGTGTTGCCGACTGCCGGCAGTTTACCCTCAACGGGCTTACGATTATCCGACCAGGCCACGTCGATGACCTCTTCGAACATTTCTCCGCTGGCGTCTACCCATCCCTTGACGATCTGCACCCGGTCCAGGTTGGCGCCATCCGGGTCTTTCAAGGCCCACACGGTAAAGGTCGGTGGCGCGCCACTGGCGGGCAGGTCCGACCCCATCGGCACACCGAGTTGGTACCCTTGCTCAACCAGTTGGCGGATGTTTTCCGGCTTGGCGGGCAGCGCTACTCCACCAAACAGGCGCAGCTGAATTCGCGGTCCGCTGGTGACATAGGTTTCACGGCGCTTCATCGCGTCCCAGATTGCGGTCCGGGTATTTTCGGTGGCCCACACGGCAGCGAGTGAACCTATCGACAGGTCTTTGCCGTCAATCCAGTTGGCCACGCCGTCTTCACGGCGGCGCTTTACAGAGCCATCCTCTGGTCCGTGCCCGCCGATAAACGTTTTTTCCTCGACGTCGGAGGGTGCGCCGTTATGGTTGTCAGTTCCACCAATGAAGCCAAGTTTGAACGGGTTGACGCCCAGCTTCTGTTCAAAGGACAGTCCAATTTTAAGGCCCTCGCGCACGAAATCCCGCTTCTTGAATATGCGGCCGCTGTATTTCTGGATCGAGTCCGCATTCTCGAACCCGGCAAACTCATCGGCTGACCAGAATTTGCGGTGCACTTCGGAGTTTCCCTTTATCTGCATCATCTCGATCAAGGGTTCGAAGTGTTGCCGGGTCTGCGCGTATTCCAGGTCGATCGGATCGCCGTTGGCTTTGGCGCCCGGGAACATCATCTGCTTGGAAGCGTTCGAGTTATGCGGAATCGCCAGTGCCTTGATGCCTTTTGCTTCCTGTTTGGCCATCCAGTCCCACAAGCCGTCTTCGCGGTTCACGTCAATATAGCTAACCGGTTGATCAGGCACCCTATTGTCCCGGTAAATCACGTTACGGTGCAGGTTGCCGCCGTTCGGCGCCCCGCTCCATTCGAAAGCGATCAGGGCAGTGAACTCTCCTGGTTTGTTGTGGGCTTCGGCGCTTTCTATCATCATTTGCCACGCACTGCGCACCGTTTCCTGGCCAGCGAAAAATGGCGGGTGCTGTGGAGTGCTGCTGCGGTTGCTTTTGACCACGTATTCGGTAAACCATTGCTGTTTTTCCTTCAGTGTTTCCAGTCCGCGCAGCTGCCGCAGCAGTTCCTGGTCATGGCCAGGGGCCCCTTCGAACTTTGTGGAGTACATTTCGCCAATGTACTCGGCGTGGTCGCTGATGGCGACAAAGTCCAGCGGCCGTTTAAGCTGGCGGAGCTCGCCATTGACCGTCACGCTTTCTCCCCGGGCGAAGCGGTAGGCGTCGGCATGGCTCATGCGGTTACCGCCAATGAATGCATCCAGGGAGAATGACGTGTGGACATG
>JAOUCS010000044.1 GCA_029859645.1 Lysobacterales bacterium
CGGTGTACACCAATCTTCATCACCCTTCACGTTCACCCAGGAAGATATTGGAACTCCGACACCTCCACCATTGGGATTGGGCACTATCTCCACAGTTCCGCTCAAAGGTACATTGGTGCGCGCAGTAAGGGGAGCGCCCGGACCACCGTCATTACCGCCCGGTCCGTAACTGCCGATTTTTTCAGCGATCAGTGCTTCAGCCCCGCAATTGGTTCCATCATTTTCACAGTCGGCTTCACCGCGTGCCAGCAGGGTGATCAGGAAATACCGCCGGTCCATTTCACCTGTCTGCGGATTTCGTGGATCTGCCGCCTGCGTCGTCGTGCAGCCCCTCACCGCCGGATCCAGTGTGCGGTCAATTTCCAGCATGCAAAGAAGAGCATGCATGGTGACTGTTTCGGTACCGCTCGCGCTCAGCGCCGACGGATCAAGTGGCAAGTCAAAGTCATTGGTGGTTCGATCATCTTCGAAAGAATAGAAAAAGCTGCTGTTCCGCAGTGCCTCAATCGGTTCACCGAAACAAGGATGAGTGCGGTCGGAATCGCTGTAAGCACCCGCACAAGGTTGCCAGCGAAGCCCAGCGGCAGAAAGCCAGCCATCTGTACCGTCGGCCCGCTGGTCCTCGATCGAAGAAGACACCAGCGTCGAGTGAGCCGAAAGGAACTGCTTGGCGACTTGTATACCACTATCCGCCGTGTGAAAAGCCTGCTTCTGTCTCATTTCATTGCTGGATTTGCGCTGTTCGAAAACGCCGACCTGTACCGCGTAAATAACCATTTCAGTCAGGAGGATAAGGATCAGCACAGCGCTGAACATGGTTATAGCGCCTTTTTGCCGACTGCGATACATTGGATTCCTGTAAATAATATTTTGCATAAGTAGTTACCTGTTGCCCTGATCGATAACCTCAGGGGGACCTCCATAGGTAGTCATTACGAACTTTGATCGTGTCTTCGATTGAACGTGTAATGGTTCGATCCAGGATCAATTGCCCTACAATCTGCACTTTGACCTGCCGGGTATCCAGGTTCAAGGTTCCACCACCTTCCTCAAGGATACTGCCCGTGATGGAGGCGCTGTCATCGATGTTAAACGTGGTGACATCGACAAATTCGGGGTCGGTCAAGGCAATCCAGTCAACATGGCCGCCCGTGCAGCCGGGCGTGGCGCCACCCACCCACATCTCAATAAAGCCCGTCGTCCCCGACAGGGATCGACGGAACCCCCCTGCACCATCGGTACTACCGTCACCATCCTGGTTGCGGTCAATATTGAACAGCAGGCAATCATTATCGGCATTAATGAAAACGGTGCCAGATTGATTGGTTGAACCGTCCGTGCCGCAATCGGAATTTGCATAGCAGCGATAAGCATTGGCATTGTAATTTGCCCGGCGCATGTCGCGTGTCACCATGCTCATGGTGTTGCGCAGGTCATCACTGAGTTGTGTCATCTGGATGATCCTCGATGCCGAACCTAGTGAATTACTCATCACACCAACCATTGATGTGACAACGATCATGCTCAGGGCGATGCCGATTAATGCTTCAACCAGCGTAAAGCCCGTCTGCCCCTTATTAATTCGATTGTTGATTAACATGAGTCATACCCCGGTACTGCGAATTTTCCATCAGCATTGGGCGAACACATATAGGTCCGGCCCAGGCGATCGATTTGTACGTTCAGAACGTAATCACCGGATTCGAAATTGAGCACCATGTTATCGGCATAGTCTGCTTCAACTTGCAGGAATCCCCTTACAGAATCGAACACAAAGAATTTGTTGCTGACTGCTGTTGTACCTTTTTGAAACGTGATACCAGTGAGCACTTCTGGTTTTCTCAGGTCCGTAGAACGCAAGACCGTCAACTCGTTTTCCTGCCAGACGCCATCGTTATTCAAATCCACGCGGCATGCGTTTGCGCTGGACACATCCGTTTCCATGCACAGACATTTTTCGGTCGCGTAGTTTGCACTGTCGCTAAATTCTTTGAAACCAAGGCACCATTCACCCCCGCTAGTTTGAGGATACATGGCTATATCGTTATTGCGCTTCACTGCCTGCCCCTTCACCGTGCTGAAGAAGGCTGCAAATTGCTCAGCCCCACTAGTGACCTGACGCTTTTCAATGATGGCGCGGTAAGAAGGAAGGGCAAGCGAGGCAATAACTGCCAGAACACCCACGGCGATCATCAATTCGATCAGCGTGAACCCCTTGTTTGCGGAAAATCCATTTTTCCCTTTCAGCGGATCCCTCCTGTTTAGTGTTTTAATTGGCATATTACACCTCAGGAGATATAGTTGTCGTACGATTAATAGTATAGAGGGGCGCCCAGGGATATTGGGCGTTTCAACAGACCGCTGGTCGTTTGGATGAAGCCGCCTGTCTGAAAATGATGTAAATGGCGGCCTGGATAGGGAAAATCAGGTGAACCATGAATAGAAATAGAACTAAGCGAAACCGGGGATTTACGGTCATTGAGTTGATGATCGTAATCATGATTGTGGCCATATTGGCGGCGCTCGCGTATCCGTCGTTCATTGACTATGTGCGCAAGTCTAAAAGGGGAGATGCTCAGCAATTACTTCTGAACTGGTCCATCAACCAGGAAATCTGGCGATCAAATAATCCCGCCTACGATGACGAAACTGCTATTCCAGCACCATGCAGCGCAGACGGCGCTGACTGCGATTACCGCTTTGAAGCAACGGACGTTGGCGCCACTACATTTACGCTGACAGCAATTGCTCTAGGCGACCAGCAAAACGATAAAGCCAGGGACAGTACTGACTGCAGCTCAATCTGGCTAAACCAGAACGGCCAAAAAAATCCCCCAGCCTGTTGGGAATAATTCCCCGCGGCAGCTGATTGCCCTTTGCGACAATTCACCTTAAAGGCATTAAATAAGGGGCTGACCAGGACAATCGCCGGCGTTATCGCGCTGGCGTTCCTCTACTCCGGCGACGACCGCCCCAACCAGCTCGAACAGGTGAAACAACGCGGCAGCCTGACCATGCTGACCCGCAACGGCGCCAGCACTTACTACCTGGGCGCGGACGGGCCTACCGGTCCGGAGTACGAACTGGTCAGGGAATTCACCGAGTACCTCGGCGTGGAACTGGAAATACAGGCGGCCGCGGCGTTCAACCAATTGAGCGGCATGCTGCAGCGGGGCCAGGGCGACCTGATCGCCGCCAACCTGGCACGTACGCCGGCGCGGGAAGAACAATTCAATTTCGGCCCGGTTTACCAGGAAACCTCGATGCTGGTGGTCTACCGGCGGGGTATGCCCCGGCCGCGGTCGCTGAACGACCTGGCGGGGCGAAAGATTATGGTGATCGCCGGCAGTAGTTACGAGGAAGCACTGCTGGACGCTGCCCAAACCGTACCGGACCTGGCATGGGAAAGCCGCAGCGATGTAGGCATGGAGTCACTGCTGCTGGCGGTGGCGGACGGCGCCATCGACGCCACCCTGCTCGATTCGAACATTTACAAGCTGAACGGGCACTATTACCCGCGCGTCGCCGTGGGATTCACCTTGCCGGGCACCCTGCCGTTGTCCTGGGCGTTCCCCGCCGGCACCGATGACAGCCTGCAGAACGAGGCCTACTCATTCATGCGGCGAACCGTTGAAACCGGTCGACTGCAGGAAATCCATAACGCGTTTTACCTGCCGGAGAACCGCCTGGACCGGGTCGGCATGTTCCAGTTTTTGCGACAGGTGCGGGACCGGCTGCCGAACCTGCTGCCGCTGTTCCAGGACATCGCCGAAATGCATGGCATGGACTGGCGGCTGCTGGCTGCCATCGGCTACCAGGAGTCACACTGGAACCCGGAAGCCTCCTCCTACACCGGGGTGCGCGGCGTGATGATGCTGACCCAACGAACCGCCAACCAGCTGGGGATCGCGGACCGCCTGAACCCCGAACAGAGCATCGAGGGCGGCGCGCGCTACTTCCTGCGCTTGCGGGACCGCCTGCCCGCCCGCATCCCGGAACCCGATCGCAGCTGGATGGCGCTGGCTGCCTATAACCTGGGCATGGGCCACCTGGAGGACGTACGTGTGCTGACCCAGAAGCAAGGCGGCAACCCGGATGCCTGGGAAGACGTCAATCAAAACCTGGAACTGCTGACGCAGGAACATTGGCACCAGCAGACCCGTTACGGCTACGCCCGCGGATACGAAGCCCGCAAGTATGTTGAAAACGTCCGCGCCTATTACGAAATCCTGATCTGGATGGACACCCGGGATCACCCCTTACTGATTGCTCAGCTTTAACGGTAAACGGCTGAAGCTTAAAGATCGTTCCAGAGACAGTGACCGGAATTTTTTTTAATGGCGTCCAGGCGGGCCTGGTGCGCTGCCGCTTCCTGCGGGTTTGCTTCCAGCACCCGCAAGGCTGGTCGCTCCTTGCCTGCAAGCTCAGCAATACCGCTCTCGGTGGCCTCCGCCGACTGGAAGCTGAGTCCCAGGTCGCTCTGGCCTCCGGTCATGGCCAGGTAGACGTCGGCCAGGATCTCGGCGTCCAGCAGGGCGCCATGCAGCGTGCGGCTGCTGTTGTCGACATCGTATCGTTTGCACAGGGCGTCCAGGCTGTTTCGTTGCCCCGGGTGTTCGTCGCGGGCGAGTTCGAGCGTGTCGAGGATGCGGGCGTGGTCTGTGACGCGGTCCGGCCGTCCCAGCAGCGACAACTCATAGTCGAGAAAACCGACGTCGAAGGGCGCGTTGTGGATGATCAGCTGGCTGCCCTCGATATATTCCATCAAGTCATCGACGATATCGGCAAACACCGGCTTGTCATGCAGGAATTCCCTGCTGATGCCGTGCACTTCCAGTGCGCCGTCCTCGATGTCCCGCTCAGGGTTGACATAGTGGTGAAAGTGATTGCCACTCAGGCGCCGGTCGATCATCTCGACGCAGCCAATTTCAATAATGCGGTGGCCGTCAGAGGTTTCCAGGCCGGTGGTTTCGGTATCCAGTACGATTTGTCTCATGAATGATCAGTACCCGTTTCAGCGGGGGGAATTGCCCCGGTGGCCAGTTCGTCGGCCCGTTCGTTTTCAGTGATGCCACTGTGCCCCTTGACCCAGGTCCAGTCGGCCCGGTGCCGCTCGATCGCCTGTTCCAGCCGCTGCCATAGCTCGACATTTTTGACCGGTTTTTTGGCGGCTGTTTTCCAGCCCCGTTTTTTCCATTGTTCGATCCACTCCGTGATGCCTTTCATGACATACACCGAGTCGGTATGTATGTGCACATGGCAGGGCCGTTTCAGCGTTTCCAGCGCCTGGATGACCGCCATCATCTCCATTCGGTTGTTGGTGGTCACGGCCTCGCCGCCGGACAATTCACGGCGATGCCCGTTGTACAGCAACACGCTGCCCCACCCCCCGGGGCCAGGATTCCCACTGCAGGCGCCGTCGGTGTAGATCACGACCGTTTGTTCTTTTTGTTGTTTTGTCATGTTATCCGGATTTTCAGCCGCAGATGGCCGCCGATTGTACAACGCCTGCGCGAGGTTTTCTGAACCGCAGCGGCGTTACCTCCGGACTGTCTCTGTGCCGGGCCTGCAACAGCACGATGTCCGCCAGCGGTGTGCCGATACTGCCCAGCCCGCTGTGCATCCAGACGGGTTTGGTCATGCCAAACAATCCGGCACCCGCGAATCCCTGCATCGTCATGTTCAACCCATCCAGCCTGCTGCGGACTTTCAGCGGGGCCAGTCCCGGCAAACGACGGATCCGGGATTGCGTGCGATACCGCCAGCCCAGGCGGTTCAGTCCCAGCAGGATCAGGACACCGTCCCTCGCCAGCACCCGGACACATTCGGCCAGCTCCGGCTCCCTTCCATCGCTGATGACATGGTGCAGGACCACGATTTGGAAGACCCCATCCTGGAACGGCAACTGGCTGGATTCGCAATGCAGCTTCTGATCAAAGCCCCTGTCATCGTCCTGGTTGAGGCTGATGGCCAGGCCGTATACCTCCGAAGCGGTGTGCAGAAAGACCGGATCGAACAACGGCGCGGAGGGATGATGAACCTCCAGCAGGTTGCCCCGCACACCAGTACGGCCGGCGCTTTGCAACAGACCTTCGGAGAGCCTCTTGAGTGCCGACTGGTCCGGTAGAACCATCAGACCCTCACCGGAAATGATTTGCTAAGATAGCCCCGATAATTTTTGGAGTAAGGCATGTCCGAAATAACCGTCACAGCAATTCCCGCATTTTCCGACAATTATATCTGGCTGATCTCCACAGGGGGGAACGAATGTGCCGTGGTCGATCCCGGTGATGCCGGGCCGGTATTGCGGGAACTGCAGCGGCAGGGACTGGAACTTCGTTACATCCTGCTGACGCATCACCATGCTGACCATACCGGTGGTGTAGCGGAACTGGCTGACCGTTTTGACGCCGCCGTTTATGGTCCGCATGACACCAGGATTCCTGATCAGCACCAGAGCTTTGCTGAGGGCGAGACGGTCAGCCTGCCCCTGTTGGGCCTTGAATTCCAGGTGATTGAAGTGCCTGGCCACACTTCCAGCCATATCGCTTTTCACGGTCACGGCAGCCTGTTTTGCGGTGATACGCTGTTCAGCGTTGGTTGTGGCCGGCTGTTCGAAGGCTCTCCGGACCAGATGCAGACTTCACTGGACAAGCTGGCCTGCCTGCCGCCGTCAATGCGGGTTTTTTGTGCCCACGAGTACACACTTTCCAATTGCGATTTTGCCCTGGCCGTTGAGCCTGACAATAAAGACTTGCAGAGGCGCGCCAGCGAAGTGGAAGCCTGCCGGGCCGCCGGGCGCAGTACGATACCGAGCGAACTGGGCGAGGAACTGGCGGTTAACCCGTTTCTCAGAACCCGCTGCCCGAGCGTGGTGGAAGCGGCCCGAAATCGCCACCCGGCGGCCGAACCCGGCGCCGCCACCCTGGCCGTAATCCGCAGCTGGAAGGATTCTTTCTGAAAGGTAGCAACTTGACCCGACTGCTCTTTCAGCGATAATAGTCTGCTAAACAATAATATCGGGAGTTCTTGTGTTACTGCGCTTGCTACCAGCCTTGCTGCTGATGTTCCTCGCCGGCTGCGCCACCACGGGCGGAGGCGATGCCGAGCCCGTAACTCCCGTGCCCGAGGAAGTCGCCGAAGCCATTCCCAGTTCGACGGCCACCATTGACGAACACCTTTACGAACCCAGGATTGAACCTGAACCGTCACAAAGCGCCGCGGCTCACGTTCACGCAAATGTCTGGGAGCGCCTGGTGCATAGCTTTGACCTGCCCGAATGCTCCGATCATGAGCAGGCGGTCAAGTGGGCGCAATGGTATTCGGGACACCCGGACTACATGCGCCGTATTTTCAAGCGCGCCCAACCCTGGATTTACCACATCACCAACGAAATTGAGCAGCGCGAACTGCCGGGTGAACTGGCACTGCTGCCGATCGTCGAGTCGGCCTACGACCCGTTCGCATATTCCCGCGGCAGAGCACTGGGGGCCTGGCAATTCATTTCCAGCACGGGCAAGCACTATGGCCTGAACCAGAACTGGTGGTATGACGGCAGGCGCGACGTGTGGGCCTCAACCGATGCTGCGCTGAACTACCTCGACACCATGGCGGTGATGTTCGACGGCGACTGGCTGCTGGCGCTGGCCGGTTACAATTCCGGTGAAAACCGTGTTGCCCGGCAAGTCAGGAAAAACAAGGCCGCGGGTAAACCGGCGGACTTCTGGAACCTGAAGCTGCCGCGTGAAACGCGTGCTTACGTGCCCAAGCTGCTCGGGTTGACCTGCCTGTTCAAATACCCGGAACAGTACGACTTCCAGCTTCCGGATACACCGGATCAAGCGGTCATCGCCGCCGTGGATATCGGCCAGCAGGCCGACCTGGTGCTGGTCGCACAAATGGCGGAAGTGCCCATTGACGTGCTGTTCACGCTTAACCCTGGTTACAACCGCTGGGCGACGTCACCCGATGGTCCCTATCGAGTCGTCCTGCCGCTGGACGCTGCCGAATTGTTCGAAAGCAAAATGGAATCGCTCGACGCGTCCATGCTGATGCGCTGGGATCAGGTGGTGGTTCAAAACGGTGACACGTTGTCTGCAATTTCAGCCCGTCACCAGGTGCCTGTATCCGTATTGCGCAGCAGCAACAATCTGAACGGCGACATGATTCGCGCCGGGCAGAAGCTGCGCCTGCCCAGGGACGACCAATTGATGGTTGATCCGCTGTATGCCCAGGCTGCGATGGAATTGCAAAACCTGCAGTCGGGACTGATCGCCGCTGACCAGATCACCCATCGTGTCCGCCAGGGCGAGAGCTTATCGGTTATCGCCCGGCGATACCGTGTGTCGGTCAGGGATTTGCAGCGCTGGAACAACATTTCCGATCCCCGCAGGCTGCGTGCCGGCGCTACCATCACCGTGTTCCATCAACCCGCCGAGCAAAGGCCCGCCACCAGTGGCAGTGTCAAGTACGTCGTTCAGCGTGGCGATTCGCTGTGGAGCATTGCGCGCAAGTACAACGTGAGAGTGAACGATCTGAAAAGCTGGAATGACCTGGGCAGTAACTCGATGATTCGCCCTGGCCAGTCGATCAAGATCGAACTCTGATGAAAAGCCGCAGCTGGCTGCTGGCTGCCTTGCTCTGTCATCCGGCGTTTGCCGTTGAACTCGATGGCGAGCCCATCCAGGGCGGCCTGATTTTCGGCAAGGTTAAACCCGCTGCAACGGTCTATCTAGACGACACCCCGGTCATGGTCTCAACCGAAGGCGCCTTCGTGATCGGCTTCGGCCGTGACGAAACCGGTGTGCGCACACTGACAGTCAGCGAGCCCGGAGCTGAAACGGACACGATTGCCCTGCCCATCCTGCTGCGTGAATACAACATAGAGCGGGTGGACGGTCTACCCCCCAAGACAGTCACGCCGGACCCGGAGTCACTGGAACGCATCAGGAAGGAAGGCGCGATGGTCGCCGGCGCGCGAGCGCGGCGTGATGCCCGGGCAGATTACCAGGACGGTTTCGACTGGCCTGCAGGCGGGCGCATCAGCGGCGTTTACGGCAGCCAGCGGGTGCTGAACGGAGAGCCCCGCAGACCCCACTTCGGCCTCGATATCGCAGCGCCAACGGGCAGTCCGGTTCATGCACCCGCCGATGGCGTGATTACACTGGCTGAACCCGATTTGTATTTTTCCGGTGGCACCATCATTCTCGATCACGGCCAGGGCCTGTCATCGACTTTCCTGCACCTCAGCAAAATCCTGGTCGAAACCGGAACAACGGTCAGCAAAGGCGATTTGATCGCCGAGATCGGCGCGACCGGACGCGCTTCCGGGCCGCACCTCGACTGGCGCATGAATTGGCTGGACCGGCGGGTGGATCCTCAGGTTTTGATGAAAAGCGAGCCGCCGCCTGCAGCACAGGCTGCAACGCCCTGAAACACTAAGTCCTGGAAAGTTCCAGGCGCACCGGAGCGCCCGCTCCCGCCACGTAACCACCTTCCACGCCCTTGGTGACCACCGCTACCGCGTTATGCGGATGCAGGCTCTCGTAGTGCGTGCAACGGGCCCAGAAATCAAGCACCCGGTCATCGCTGTTCAACGCGGTCTGGATTCGCCGGCCTGCATCCTCACAGAACATCAGATTCTGGCCATTGAGCCTTGCAAACGCCTGTTCATCCTCGCGCTTGACCGTGGCCTGCACCGGCGTTTTCAACGAATTTTCGATCTCATCGATCAGGTGGACAATCGGAAACATTTCGAAAGTCGGCTTCAGCCGGATGCGCAATTCCGCGGCACTGCGCTGACTGTGCGGCGTGGCCATGATGCCCTCTTCGCTGCCCAGCCATTCATGGAGCTGATCGAAGCTCACCTGCTCTTTACCCGAAAAGTCCTGGCTGAACTTCTCCTGGATCAGCTGCCGCGCCAGCGCAGCAGAACAGGGGCAGGTGCTGGAATAGAGGACTTCCAGGCCCATTTCCAGGCTGAATTCGCTGCCTTCCAGGATGCCAATCATCGAGATGGGATAACGCCGCCAGCCTTCATTATCGCTCAACAGCGCGGGGCGGCGGGTCACGTAATCAAAGTCCACGCGAATCAGTGCACGGTCACTCAACCCTTCGTGAGAATCCAGGAATGAACGCAGTAGTTGCCTGAGGGTGCAGGGATTGAGCGGCCTTTCGCCGAAACCCTGGTCCAGGTGAAGGTAGAGCCGGGACATATGAATTCCACGAACGTCCGGGTCCACCAGGTTCACATAGGCCGTGACCAGTGCACTGGACTGAATCAAACCGCCCGCACCATCTTCAATGCGAACCGGCATTTCGATTTCGTTCATACCGACCCAGTCCAGTTTTCCGGCGACTTCAGCCTGGGCGTCGTTGGCGATGTCGGGCATTTCCGGCAATACGCTCTCAAATGGCGTCATACGTTTTCTCCAATACTGAACCCACGATATCGGTGTCAACAGACCCGGAATCAAGTGCTTTTATCGCAGGGATTGTGAATTATCCGTTAAAAACCGGGCAGATACAAAAGAAAGGGTGCAAAATTTGCTGCCCGCACTGACTCAAATCAACCCGGCTTCATCCCGCCGATGGTAGAGTTTTGCCCAATTCAAACAGGGGCTTGAATGATGACAGAAGCAACTGAATTAACACCAAGGGAATACTACCGCTTACCGTGGACACTGACCGATAACGCCATTTCATGGCTGGAAGTGACCGACGACTGTAACCTCGCCTGTGAAGGCTGCTACCGGCCACACATCAAGAACCACAAGTCACTCGAACAGATCGCCGAAGAACTGGCGGTGTTCAAAGCACGGCGCAAGAGCGACTGCATGAGCCTGGCCGGTGGTGACCCGCTGGTGCATCCACAGATTGTCGAAATCGTCGAAATGGTCAAAGCAGCCGGCTGGAAGCCCATCATCAACACCAATGGGCTGGCGCTGGGCCGGAAACTGCTGCAAAAACTGAAAGATGCGGGCGCCTACGGGTTTACGTTTCACATCGACACCACCCAGGTCCGCTCCGATTCCGCGGCGGAAACGGAAAAAGACCACAATGACCTGCGGCTGAAGTACGCCAGGATGCTGGCGGAAGTGGGCGGCCTGTCCTGCTCATTCAACCAGACCGTCTGCAGCGATACGCTGGACCAGGTCAAGGATTCCATTGAGTGGGCGCAACAATACCCGGACCTGGTGCATACCATGGTGTTCATCCTGTTCAGGACGCCGGAGCTATACGGCGACTACGATGTTTACGCCAATGGCAAACCGGTCGATATCACCAAGACCTACGAGCGGCCCGACTGGGGCGGAGACTCCCTGCTGAAAGCCAAAGACGTGGTGGCGAAGATCCGGGAACTGGATACCGACTACGAACCCTGCGCCTACCTGAGCGGCGACCAGGATCCCAACGCGACCAAGTGGTTGCTGGCTTCGCGCCTGGCCACCAGAAAGCAGGGATTCGGCTACGTCGGACCACGTTCCATGGAAATGATCCAGGCCGGCCATCACTTTCTCAAAGGTACCTGGCTGAGTTACACGGATCCAAAACAGAATCGCAAAGGCAGAACCAACATGGCCCTGCTGTCGCTGTTCGACAAACGGGTTCGCGGCATTGCCAAACGCTACCTGGCGAACCTGTTCAGAAACCCGTCGACGCTGTTTGATAAAGTGCATATGCAATCTTTCATGATCATCCAGCCGATCGACGTGCTGGAAGACGGTCGCGCCAGCATGTGCGACGGCTGTCCAGACATGACCGTGCATGAGGGTGAGCTGTACTGGAGTTGCAGGCTGGAAGAGATCAAGGAGTATGGATGTTTCCTGCAGGGTGTGAAGCCCGATGGCTGCAGGCCCACAGCTCACTAGAGAATCGTAATAAATGTCCCTATTTCCCGTCCTCGCACTTGAAGTTGAGGGCAGGAAATGGTTTATTCTTTCTTGACAGAATTCTTTAATGCCAATCCGGAGAATAACATGTTCAGGCAATCCCTCTTAACGCTTCCAGCATTGCTTTCAATTGGCCTGATGGCCGGCTGCGCCAGCACCCCTCCTGCCTCGCCCGTAACGTTCCAGGCAGAGGCTATTGACGCCAAGGCGTACGTGCCCAAAGTTGATTCATTCGCGGTGATTTTCGATGCTTCATCGTCGATGGGAATGGAGTCAATGGGCGACGTCAAATTCAACACGGCCAAGGGCTTTGTCTCCGCATTCAACGAGACCGTTCCCGAACTCGACTACCAGGCGAGCCTGGTGAAATTTGGCGGTAGCTCCGATGATACATTCCCAGCCGGAACCGTCTACGGGCTGACAGACTACCAGAGCAGTGGTTTCGCATCGGGTCTGGGCTCGATTACAGAACCCGGCAACATCACGCCGATGGCTGAAGGTATCGACGCTGCGACTGAAGCGCTGAGCGGCGTGTCCGGCCCGGTCGCGGTCATCCTGGTCAGTGATTTCTGGAAAATCCTACATCAACAGGACACGATGGACGCGGCCAAACGCCTGGCGTCACAACACCAGGGCGATCTGTGCCTGTATCTCGTGAAGGTCGGTGACTTCGAGGGATCGGGCTGGTTGATCAACAACATGGCCGATATCACCAATTGCAGCAAAGCCATGAATGTCGGCGATCTCGCCGCATCAGGCGCGATGGCGGGCTTCGTAAAAGATGCGCTGCTGCAACCGGCGCCCCAAAAGAAGCCCATCCAGTATGAAAAGATCTCGTTCTCAGCAACTGCGCTGTTCGATTTCGACAAGGCCGTTCTCAAGTCGGCAGGAAAGGCCGAGTTGCAGAAACTGGGTCAATACATCATGGGCCAGGGCGTCCAGGTGGTCGACATCAACGTGATTGGCCATACCGACAGTATCGGCACTGAAGAGTACAACCAGAAACTGTCAGAACGCCGAGCCATGGCGGTCAGGGACTTCCTGGTCAGCGAAGGCGTTAAAGGCAGCATCATCGACGTCAGCGGCGAAGGTGAAGGCAGCCCGGTTGCCGATAACGGCACCAATGAAGGTCGGGCGCTGAACCGTCGCGTCGAGGTCCATGTAGGCGCGGAACAGAAAGCCAACTAAAAGCAAAGCTGGAAATACACCCGGCGCGGTTCGAAGGCATGCACGTGCATGCCCGCGAACCGCGCCGGTTTTTTTGTGCCTCAAGCGGTTTTAAGCCCGACAAAATTCCATCTTCAGATGCCCCAATTGCACTTTTTCTATATCCGTCAATTGGATGCTCCTCGATTCATTTCAAACCTCATCGCGAACCACCGGTCCCGATCGAGAATTAAGCCTCTGGTTTCGTCTTAACTCATACTTCTAGTGCCCGGTTTCCGGGGGCAAGGCATGGTCACCACAAGTTGATGAAATCAGGTGCACGGACTACTCTTGATATACCACCTCCAAAAAATCTACTCGTTCGAGTATGTGAGAGGCGACAATGAACACAAGTAAACTCATCTGCACCATTGCTTTATTCCCGGCGCTTTGGGCCGGACCTGCATTCGCCATTGACTGTACCGATCTTCCTGAGTGGAAGCGCCAGCGTTACTACCTTGAGGGTGACCAGGTGCAATACCGGGACGTGGCTTACGAAAATACCGCAGAGTCGTCAAAACGTGATAAACCTGACCCAGACTACGAACATCCATGGCTCCTGTTAGGTGCTTGTGCCCCACCTGATAGCGGGGGGGGTGGTAATGGGGAAGTACAGCCCATTTCCATCTACGGCGTTTGGCACTGCGGAAACAGTTTTTGCGATTGGAGCCAGAAGCGGAGTGTGGATGAATTTCACCTTGCCAATCGCTGGATCATCGATGCTGATGGTGATGGCTCAAATCGGCCATCGGTCAATCTTGTAGTGTTGAGCTTTCTTGAGCCAATGGAATTGCTGGAGGGGACCAACAACAGCGTTTTTTTGAACGGTATCCCAAAAGGAATGACGAAGGAGATAGTTAGCTACTTCACGGACGAAGACATCCGAGTACTGCTGTCGATGGGAGGCGTTACTTACACGAGTTCCTGGAATGAGGCGCTGATCACAGCCCCTGCTGAACTAGCCAGAAAGGCCCATGCTGCGGTTATATCTCTCGAAGCTGACGGCCTCGAAATCGACTGGGAAAATGGCACGCCAAGCGAAGTTGAGCTTAACGGCATTGAGGTCTTCATTGAAACTTACAACGGCCTAGCGCCTAGGGCAGTGTTGACCCTTGATCTGGCGGTTGGCTCCCGCTACCTGCAGGAATTAAGCCGTCGCGCGGCAAAAGACTGGTTACCGAGTGGGAAAATTGACTACATCAATGCAATGGTTCCCCGAGGTGATCCGTCTACCGATCAATGGCAGGAGCATGTGGACGGTAAGCCGAATTATAACCCGCCTATTTTGCCAAAGGCCCCGGCAAAAGTCGCAGTCAGCCTGTGGCTGACGAATGGCCGTAAGCCCAATCCCAACTGCGTTCAATTTTCCAGATCTTCCCAGCTTGCGAAGGCTGATTATGTGCGGACCGTGCAGCCAAATGGCGCCGGCTCGACTCCGGGCTTTCTCGGTTACATGTTCTGGGCCGCAGAGTGTCCTTCCACACGCAATGTCTGCACGACACCACCAAACGGATGTGCTAACGGCATGGGTGTAGGAGCCACAGAGTTCAAAATCCAGCCCCTGAATTTCGAAACTCTACGTACGGAATGAGAATGGTTTAAACCGTAGGTTGAAATCACAGTTCAATATCGGAAGTTGTTTTTCTGAAAGGTCACAGGACGGCTATCGACTGCGGTTTCAATCGGCCAACGCAACACACTACTATCTGTGAGTAACAGAAGAAGTGTTGCGTTGACCGGTTGAGTCCACCGCCGAATTGAGAACAAAACTCCCCTGAGGTTCATGCTTGGGGGAGTTCTGCTATGCGCCTCGAAGCAGAAACTACGTTGGCCTGGTTGCTAGTGGCCGTTAACGACCCAACTCGGAACTTTGAATTAATCCGTTCTGATGCATTAAATCGCATTTCTGTAACTATCTCCTATACTGAAAAATGCGGTGACTAACCGCTGCTAAATCGCCAGATTATTCAATAACAACTTCACACAATCGGCGAAACATAATCGAATAACCTCCCGATCCCGTGGCGGTCATGGCCGCGTTTGCCTCACCAACAAAGAAAATCTCGTGGAAGTTGAAGAGACATTTCCTGTGTGAGTGTAAAAAATTCGGTAAACGAGGAGTCTCAGATGAAAATTAAATTACTATTGTTAACCCTGATATGTCTCATTTCTTCGGTTGCTCAAGCCACGACCCCAAAATCCATCATAGTTTTTGGCGATAGTTTTACTGATTCAGGAAATCTCTATTACTTGTCTGGAGAACCTAGTGAGAATCCCTGGTTCACGAATGGACGAATTGGTGATGGCCCCAACTGGGCAGATTACCTTGCCGAATACTACAAACATGTTCCTCCAATGAAGGCAAGCAGCTATGGGGGTACCAACTATGCAATTGGTGGCGCTGACTCCAGTTTCGGTCCTGGTGTTTGGGGGCTTGGCAGTACGGGATTACAGGTTACCCAATATCTCAGCGAAACCACTGCGATTCGTGGAGAAGGTCATATTCTTTATACATACTGGGTTGGTGGAAACGACATTCTTGCGATGCAGGAATTGTCTGGGACGATAAACAACATTTCCATTCAACTGCAAATGCTGATCGATGCAGGAGCAAAGCACTTTTTGATTGGCAATATGATTCCCATCGGATTAACACCTGATGGATTGGCAGGCGGAGGTGGATTCAATCCTTATGGTATTTCGTCGGCAGAGTTGAACTCACTGAGTGCCTCATACAATGAAGCGTTGATGGAATTGCTTAACGAAATCAAATGCAATCATCCTTCGGTTTATTTCTACATTCAGGACAATCATCAGTTATTGCTTGATGTGTTGTCAGACCCCTTGTCATATGGTTTCGAGAACATTACCGAACCCGTGACGTGGTATGGGGGCGATCCGGAAGTATCCCTTTGGTGGGACGGCGTGCACGCGACTTCAAAATATCAGGCCCTCATCGCTGAACGTTCGTTCAACGTAATAAGGCACCACAAGGGGGGGCTGAGGTGCATGTTCGCTGATGAGTAGGCTGGATTCTCACTTAATCCACTAACCAGTCTGACTGGGATATGATTTGTGGCCACTCCGCGTTCTCGTGGGGTGGTCGCTGATCGTCACTGCAGGATCTCCCAATACCTCAGCCCCCTTTGATTGAGCCATTAGGTCACACGGTTCATGGTTCCACTTTTGGCCGGGAACAGCGATAAGCACCTGCCGGCTTTCACCCTAATTCAGTTCTGCTTGTTGCCCGGAAGCGGTCGTAAGTGAAAAAGAGAGGCTTTTGGCGGCTTCCGACCCGAACCGGAAGTTCTGAATGATTCCACACCCATGCATTTAATCGCAATTCTGTGACTATATCCTATACTTAGATATGCGGTACCTGCCGCTACTTTATCGCCAGATTATTCACAACAATCTGCAACCAAAAATCGAATAACCTCCCGATCCAGTGGCGGTCTAGAGAGCGCCTATCGCTACTTTCTCGTCAAATCAGGAGGCATATCATGAGACTCGTTATCGGTTTATTCTCTAAGTCCGCGGTGCTGGTCGGCATGAGCCTTTGTTTCGCAATGCCGTTGCAAGCTGCCATATATTTTGACTTTGAGGGAACATGTGCAGCTCCCGATGATTTTATCTGTGATTTTGTCGGCGACAGTGTAACTGGTGTGCTTACTGCAGAAGATTTTGAAATCCCAAGCGATCCCTTGGCATTCGTTGTGGGAAAAATTCAATACGTCACATTTCAAGGACCTTCAAGATCGATCAACTACGTGCCACTCGTCGCGGGCAACTTGCTTAGGTTTCAGTTCGGCATTGTGACCGGGGCACAAACCATTGGCGGAGATCCGTGGACGGTGTTCAGTACTGCTGAAGGCTTGTGGTTCATAAAGGACTATGACAATCCTGGCACATGCCTTGATTTTCCATGCGGTCCAGGCGCGATTGCGCTTCGAGCAACCGATGTCCAAATTGACATCAAATTCTGCAGCGATCCGAATGCCTTCAACTGCAAGAAGAAGGGCGTCCTGCCCGTAACCATCTTTGGAACTGAAGACTTTCTGGTTCAGGACATCGATCCCGGTAGTCTGCAGCTCTGTACCGAAGACTTGTCGGCATGCACAGGAGCGCCACGAGTGTACTCGTATGCTGATCGCGGCGATCCGACCTCCGACCTTGGTGCAGCGATGTGTGCGATCGATCCGGATACAGGTGAAGAGGTGATGAATCAGGATGGTTTCCTTGATCTCGATGCGGCCTTCGAAGCCAGCGAAGTTCAAGAGATGCTCGGTATGTTCTGTTACCTGGACAAGGGCGCCATTTCTGAGTCTCTCATACTCACCGGCGAGACTTACGACGGGATGGCCATCTACTCTGTCCCGATGGATGACGTGGGTATTGATCAGCTCCTAAAGGTTAACAAATCTTCGGTGATGGTCGATTGTCCGTGCTGGTCCGATGCCGACATTCTCGCACTGCCTATGGCAGGGACTGACGCCATGTGCACCTCTGACGGTGGAAGATTGGACATCTGGCAGGATGGTTTGTGTGAACACTCTTACGGTGTGGGTATTTCCCCCACTGGCTACCAGTGTGTTACCAACAGGTTTTCCTGTCCCGGCCTTCCTGATCTCGGTGGGGAGTGGATTGAGACGAGCGAAATCGAATTTGCAAGCTGCTTGGCCCAGATCGTTGGCCGCTGTCAGGAGTTGGGTATCGATCCACCCGAATTTCCATGATCCGGTCTGTCTGAATCATTAATTACGACGAAAGCGCTTGACTTCCGGTCAATTCCGGCTGGGGGTTAAGTGTGGCATGGAGGTGGGCTTGGGGTCCGATGGGCGCAGGAAGGACGTGAGCGTGGCCAAAGAACTGAATTTGATCTGATACTGCTTGTAAGGCCAAGTCTTGATTAGTAAACGTAATGACCGTTCCTGGCCGAACTGAGAACAAAGCTCCCCTGAAAATCCTGTCCAGGGGAGTTCTCTTATCCGTCGAATAGCAGAACCAGGCCATTCAGAGTCTCTGATGGCTGCAAACGACCCAAGCCGGAGAAAATGACCTGAAATGCTGTCAGAAATTTTCTGTAATTGTTCTACACTGAAATTAGTCGCCACCTGCTAGAGAATCAAGGGGAGGGCCCGCCATGCGGGCCTTTTCTATGCCTGAACACCACTGGTCAGTGCAAAAACGCCGCTGGTCCTTAAATGCATTGAGACCATGACTGTAATGGAATAGCGTTGTTATAGATGGTCAGCCAGGGAAGGCTCCTTGGCTGGCCTTTTTTCGTTCTGAACGAATCACGGGGAGGGCCGGACATGCTTGTATTGTCTAGAAAAGTCGGGGAGAAGCTTGTCATCGATGATGATGTGACGGTTGCAATATTGAGTGTAAGAGGTAATCAAGTACGAATCGGAATCGCGGCGCCCCCCGAGGTGCAGGTGCACCGCGAGGAAATCTACCAGCGAGTCCTTGAGGATCGCCTCAATGGCATCAGTACTGAAGGCAAAGTAAGATTTAAAAAAGCCATAATAGCCTGATGTTCTGCAGGACCGGCCAATTTCAGAATGTTAAATTCAGCGTGTGGTGATCTCCCCTTCCGACCCGAAACAGTAGTTAGTTGCCAGACCATTCGCAGACCTCTCACCGGCCGTAGCGCCCATAATTTGTCCCGGGCTGCGGCAATTTCTGGTCGGCTGAAGTCTAGAACTGGTGGTTTATACTTCCGGTTTTAAAGAAGCGAGAGAAAAATGGGCAAATACAGAAACGAACTTCCCCAACTAGCTGGTGGCCTCTTTCTCAACGATGCTGGCCTCGAAACCGACATCATCTTTAACAAAGGAGTCGAGATTCGAGAGTTTGCTGCGCACACCCTTCTCCCCGATCCTGTCGGGCGCGAAGTACTGGCAACCTACTTTCGTGAGATGTTGTCGCTCGCGAAATCAAATGGCGCTGGGTTCGTCCTGGACTGTCCCACGTGGAAAGCCCACATGCACTGGGCCGATGACCTCAATGCAAACGAAGGCGAGATTCGAAAAGCCAATGTCGATGCAGTCGCATTCGCAGCAGGACTGCGCGAAGAATTTTCTGAGAATGAGCAACCGATCGTAGTCAACGCTCTTATCGGTCCCCGAGGCGACGCTTACACACCAGACGTTGAGATTGCCACTGAAGAAGCCGAGAAGTATCACGCACAGCAAATCAGTTGGCTTGCAGAAACCGAAGTAGACATGGTCACGGCCCTTACATTCACGATGGCCGATGAGGCCATTGGTGTGGTGCGAGCAGCAAAGGCTGCGAGGATACCAATCGTGGTTTCCTTCACGGTTGAGACTGACGGCAAACTGCCGACGGGGGAAGCGCTCGGCGATGCGATTCAGCGAGTCGATGCCGAAACCGGAGATGCAACGGCCTATTACATGGTCAATTGCGCTCACCCCGACCATTTCTCGGGAGTGATCGGTGATGAAGAATGGACGAGGCGCATACGCGGACTGCGTTGCAATGCATCGCGATTGAGCCACACTGAGCTGGATGAATGCGAAGTGCTCGACGACGGAGACCCTGCCGAACTCGGACAGCAGTATGCCAAACTCATGAATCGCATGCCCTGGCTCAACGTCTTCGGGGGATGCTGCGGCACCGACCTTCGTCACGTAACAGAAATTGCAAACGCTGTGACGAAGTGAATATGAAGGATCACATTGTTGTCGGTTTGGGAGTACGCATGCTGTGACTACTCGCACTTTATTCACCCTATGGCCGAGGCTGTGTGATAACCCCCCTGAGATTCACGTCCACGAGAGTTCTCTTATGCGCTTGCGGTTTCAACTGGTCGATGCTGTTCCCCGTCAGCAACACTCGGACTAACTGGGCGGTTTGAATAAGAGAGACTTTTGGCTCATCGTAACTCAGAAGAGGAACGATGATGACCAAGAAGAAAGACAGCGCCGAGAAGGCCATACGTGACATTCGACGGGCCACCCGGTGTGGCTGTAGTAAGGAGCAAGGTGCTCGTGCAGGTCGGACAGGTCGAGGAAGCGGTCGATCTTGCGCAGCAAGTGATCCTGCGGCACTACGTCATCGAGGTTAAAGGTGTAAAAGAGCAAGCCAATTATCTCATTGATCGATTATTGAACGGAGTTTTTCAACACAATAGACCCAAAAGAGAATTCAGCACTTATTACTCTTTCTGATCTGAAATAAAATATATAGTTGTTGATAGAACATAATCCGGCCATGTGAATGCAGAATCTGCTGATATACATCAGTCGACCATGAGGTGACCTTAGGTAAAATAGAAAAATTTAGAGTTCTCAGAGGATTTTCTGAAGGTGAATTCGCGTGGCCCGGTGTTGAGCTGTTCAACTCCGGGCTTTTTATTGCAAGACCAGGAGGTGCATGATGAAGACTGTAAAATCTTCCATATTTTGGGGGTCGTTAATACTGGTGACGCTCCTATTCATGCCTGGAGCATTACTCGGTCAGGAAGAACCGAGTGATTGCGTGGTTGGGGGAGCGCTGGCATATGACAATTGGACCAAGGTCGATTCCGGCGGCGCGGGTTCTTTACCTGAGGGCGCCCAGGATTCTGATTACATTCGATGCAAGGCCTGCCACGGCTGGGATCACATGGCCACGGACGGTGGTTACGTAAGACGTTCGCGCAACGAGGGCCGGCCCAATGCCGGTGCTGGTGATGGCGACGCTACCAGTCGCAATATCAGTTTTGCCGCCCGGGGTGAAGGCGAAATGGTGACGGCGGACATGATCTGGCATATGGGTACCGGACGCTCCTACGAGGACGGCAAGGGCAGCTGGGTGGCACTGGAAGACACCCATTCTGCCAGCAACAAGGCCGCGCATTCCAACGGCTACACCCTGGGCAATCAGCATCCCGATTTTTCTACCGGGGGCATGACGATGATCCAGGCGGATTGCCTGACCGAATTCCTGAACTACGAGGACGCCGATCCAACGGCTTATTTCGCTGACATTAATCCGGACATGAACCCGGTGCTGTATACCATTGTCGATACAGCCGATGCTGCAGCTGGCGAGGCGTACTACGATGAAAACTGCGATGGCTGCCATGGTGATCCGGCGGGTGAGTCACCGGTAGATGCCCCTGAAGGCGGCATCCTCGCGTACCTCGCGCAAGACGGCAAGTTCAGTGAATTTTCTCATAAGGTCCGCTGGGGCATTCCCGATACGGGCATGACTCGTGGCGCGATGGGTTCACCGACTTCGGCCGACGTGGCCAACATGATGCTGTGGTTGCAGCAGGAAGGCGGCACTGGCTTTGCCCTCAATCCGGGCCTGACGGGAACCTGGTGGAACCCGGCGCGGTCGGGAGAAGGCTTCCTGTTGGAGTTTGCCTATAATGGCGACACTCTGACCTTTTTCGGTTCCTTCTACACCTATCAACAGTCCGATGTTTTTCCATTCTGGATTGTCTTCCAGCCGGTCGGTGGTGTCGTGCCCGAGAGCGGAACCACACTGGAAGCGATCGCTTACGCGACCGCAGGAACAATGTGGGGTGATGGGTTTAATCCCGATGACGTCCAGACGGATGAATTCGGCACGGCAACGTTCACGTTCACGGACTGCGGCACGGGCCACGTATTGATCGAACCGAACGAGTTTTTCGTGGGCCATGGATTCACGTCCAACGTGGAATACACCCTGGAACGCACGCTGGACTCGGCGATCGAATGCCCGTCGCAGTAGGCTTATTATTGCAGCATAGAAAATTCCGCAATCCGATCTGTCTGCAATCGCTACCGCGGATACGTACAGCAAGCTGAATGAAACGGCCGGGTCATTGCCCGGCCGTTCCTTTATTTCCACTCCTGGCCGAACTCGGAGATAGACTCCCCTACGATCAACAACCAGGGGAGTTCTGCTATGCGCCGGACAGCGGAATCAGTCGATTGAGAGGCTACCTGGGCCGCTAACGACCCAAAAGCAAACTTCCGCGTGCGGGTTAACTGATATCCAATCCGAAATTCTACCGTTTCTGTCCGTGTCTATAAGTGAAGCCCGCACATAAGTGAGTGGATTCGCAAATAAACAAGTAGTGTTGCTCGTTGTTACATTCTTCACTTAATACGACGTGGTCGGGCCATGACGAGGAGAAATCAGAAATGAACTTTACAAAGTTAATGGGTCAAGTCTTGGTCGCAATCTGTTTAGGCATTTTCGCTCTGAGTGCTTTGGCCGGAAATTGTGATAACCCAAGATATGCAGCGAAAAATCCACTGGAATGTAGTGATCCACCAACAGATCCGCCCGGCCATACAAAGCGTCTAAAAGTAACCGTGTACTATGGCGATGAATTAACCGCCGCCCCTGAAGACTGCGAGGCAGAGGGAAACCAAGAAAAATGCATCTCTACTTCATTCGAGGTTGAAGGCACTGTTACATGCTCAAGCCAGGTATGTGATTTTTCAAGAACTAATGAAGAAGATGGATTTTTGACTCAGGAGAAGGTATTCGGCATCCCCCCGTCACAATTCAATCTTCTGGCGCTGACCAGCATTCGAGGAACAGATATAGTGCCTGCATATTGCTTTGCTACCGAATATGATGAAGATATCGGTGAATTTGATCCAGATAACCCACCAACCACATTTGAACAGTATGACTATCCCGGTTTCACTTTGGGATATATCAACGGATTTTGGCTACGCAGTCCGGTGGTGTCCACAGCAGATGATGAACAAAAGTGGTGGGCGCATGTCTGGGCCCTGAGTGATGATATGAATGGCGTACAGCGCCAATACAGGTTTAATTTTGGCGGTGAGTGCACCAACCCGGACGGGAGCAGATGCCCAACGCTACGCGACAACAACAATAGCGATCCCGATTTCACCGGCAATTTTGGATACGGGTTTGCAGGCGGCGTCTTCGGAGAAAATACAAACCAAAGAGGTGAAGGGCAAACCTGCCGTTGCACCGTATCAAGCAAGCCGGGATGTCCTGATCATGTCAATATGGGCGATGGCGTTCCGCGGCCTGCGTCTTGGATCACAATAGAGGATGTAATCTCAGAATAGATAATCTTGAGAACTAAACTTTGCCGAGCCGTTTATTACCAGCGGCTCTTTTTCGTTTCCTGAATTTCCGTTTCTGGCCGAACTCGGAGATAGACTCCCCTACGATCAACAACCAGGGGAGTTCTGCTATGCGCCGGACAGAAGAATCAGTCGATTGAGAGGCCACTTGGGCCGCTAACGACCCACAGTTGAACTTTGAACTAAATTGGAACTGAGCACCAGATTTGGACTGTCTCAAAACTGAAACGCTTTCTCAATTCAACTTTCGCAGTTCGGCTGATAATTCAATAAAGCAGTTTCTTGTAGCTAGATCGCTTTATTAAATCGAAATAAGTTTTTCGATTTCGCTCATCTGCATATTTACTTATAGCTTGATTAAATGTACTAAACCGTACGATCTATTCAAGCCACCGTAAAAAATTCATTATTTAGAATCATATAGATAATCCCAACTTAAGGATTAAAGTTAGGAAAAGGAGAACTAAAAACCAAAGTTAAATACTTCCTTTGGGAAAAGTTCGGCAGGGCTCGTTATGCCTTGTGTTACAGGGAAGTTTTTCGCCAACAAAATGCGAGGAGATTGTTATGAACACCAGATCAATACTTGGGTCATTTTTGTGCATGGCATTGCTGATTCCTGGCTTGATTTACGATGTACAGGCTGGCGCCACACATTATGACTATGATGACGCCTGGATTGTAGACGACTACATAAACTGCACTGACGAACCGGGTACCTGGGAATTTATGGTATCGGAGGTGACACTCGATCATGTAACCCCCAGTGGGAAAGGCCACTTCATGTGGCATGCATGGTGGGAAGGCACACTGGTCGGTCATGAAACAGGGTACGAATGGTATACCAAGGGCATATTACAGTCGGTCCAGCGATATTCCCTTAACGGAGACCTGGTCGGTGGACAAATGACACTTGAAAACTCCATCCTGAAACCCCTGACTCCAGGTGCACCGCGAATACTGCTCGACGTGTTTATTCAATCTTCGTACAACGCCAACGGTGATATGGTCGTCGACAAATTCACCTACGCACTGAACTGCCTTGGCAAGAAAAATTAGGACAGCCTTGGCAATGTCGCAGTCTTGGCATCGCAAATCCTGACCACGCCGGGGCGGGATAGTCTGCCCCGCCCCGCGTGCGCCAGTTTGTAAAAAAACTTTAGGGTGTGACCTAGACTGCAGCGCCAATGTGGAATCTGTGATTAATGCTGCAGATACCTTTGGGATTTGCAATTTCCGCTTCTGGCCGGTTTCTGAGATTGGCTACTTCTCAGCCTGACTTCCGCTAAGCGCCAGCTAACGGAACCAGGCTGCTTTTTGTGCGTTTTAGCTGTTGGCGACCCGAAGGCGAAATTGTCTGCCGTAAGTCGCCTTCACCATCACCTACAACACCACACTCCTAGATGGCTTTGAGGGTGTTCCCTATACTGGTTCATAATGATCTTCTGACACATTGCGAGCGGAGATAAAGGACTTCGACCCCATACTCGAAGGAAAAATTAATGATGAGATCCCCTCTGACAGTAATTGCTGTGTGTTCCGTTGCGCTGTTTCAAATCGGTTGCGATAGAAATCATGATGCTCCGGATTCTACCCCTCTTGAACAAGACGCGATTGTAGAAGTTACGGATTCACAGCTTCAGTCTGTCCTTGTCAACGATTATGAGATCAATTACCTGGACATTGGAGACGGCGAAGCTGTTGTTTTTGTCCACGGCGGTCTGGGCGACTACCGCACTTGGAAAGCACAAATAGATGCGTTTTCCAGAGATTATCGAATCATTGCAATCAGCCGGCGATATGCCTATCCAAACAAGCAGGAGGAAAATGACTCAAACGACTACAGCGTCACGCCCCACGCTGAAGACCTTGCTCAATTACTGAAAACGCTTGACCTTGGCCCGGTTCACCTTGTTGGGCACTCTTATGGTGCTTTTACGTCCTTGCTCACTGCCCTGGAGCATCCTGAATTAATTAGAAGCCTTACGCTTGGTGAGCCTCCCGTTATGTCATTGTTGGCTAATATCCCTGATGGAGGAGTGGCCGGTAGCGAATTTGCGCAAAACGTCCTAGCCCCAACCGCGCAAGCGTTTTTAAGCGGTAATGACGAAAAAGCCGTACAACTATTCATTAGCGGAGTTTTGGGTGACAGTGATTATTTTTCCAATGCTCCAGAGGAACAAAAAGAACTGATGATGAGTAATGCTTTTGGGCTGAGAGGAGTTATCTTGACTGAGAATCCCTTTCCACCGCTGAATTGCGAAT